>DATJQB010000263.1:0-16203 GCA_035506075.1 Bacteroidota bacterium
TCGCGGACAAGGGAATAGGAATTCGCAAGGAGCATCTCGACAAGATTTTCGACAAATACTACAGGGTGCCGACCGGCAACCTGCACGACGTGAAGGGATTCGGTCTCGGTCTGAGCTATGTGAAGCTCGTCGTCGAAGCGCACGGCGGCAGCGTCAGCATCGCGAGCGAGCCGGAGCTGGGGACAACCGTCACAGTCCGTCTTCCCGCCGGTCCGGCACCACACCCGGCTGGAACGGAACTCCCGCAGGTCCAACAATGAGCAGGAAGATCCTTTTGCTTGAAGACGATCCCAACCTTGGATTCGTCCTCCAGGAACAACTGGAGTCGGGCGGATTCAAGGTCACACTCATGACGAACGGCGAAGATGGTCTCACTGCATCGCAGAAGGGAGGATTCGATCTTTGTCTTGTCGACGTCATGATGCCGCGAAAGGACGGCTTCACGTTCGCGAGGGAATTCCGGGCAAAAGACTCATCGACGCCCATCATCTTCCTCACAGCAAAGTCCCTTAAGGAAGACAGGATCGAGGGCTTCAAGATCGGCGGTGACGATTATGTGACGAAGCCCTTCAGCATGGAAGAACTTATGCTGCGTATCCAGGCGGTGCTGAAGCGCTCATCTGCACGCGAGGCGCCGCCAAGAAAGCAGAAGATCAGGTTTGGTGATTTCACTTTTGATGTAGCCAGCCAGACGCTGTTGTCGAAATCAGGCAAGCAGGTGCTCACGGCGAAGGAGGCGCAGGTGCTCTCGCTCCTTTGTGCGAGCCTCAACGACGTTGTGTTGAGAAACGACATCCTGAAATCGATCTGGAACGACGATTCCATCTACAACAGCCGCAGCCTTGACGTCTTTATCTCCAAGCTGCGCAAATACCTCGCGGACGACGGCTCGGTCAGGATTCTCAGCGTCCACGGCAAGGGATACAAACTCTCCAGCCGGCGATGAGATGGTCGCCGGACGTGGAACTGCGCTCTCTCAAGAACATCTGCATCATGGAGGTCCTATGAAGAAGCTTCTCGCACTGCTCATCATGCTCAGCGTCTCATGCGAGGTATACGGACAAACACCCGACCACGATGCGTTGACGAACGTTGGTCAGACGGTTCCTCAGTTCACCGTCACGACGCTGGACGGACAGCGGCTCAGCTCGGGGGATCTCAGAGGGAAGGTCGTGTTGATAGACTTCTTTGCAACCTGGTGCGGTCCGTGCATGAGTGAAATGCCGCACATCGAGCACGACGTGTGGCAGGCGTTCAAAAAGGATCAATTCGTTGTGCTGGCAGTTGGACGGGAGCATTCAAGGGAGGAGCTCATCAAGTTCAACAAAGAAAAGGGGTTTACGTTTCTTATAGCGCCGGATCCGAAGCGTGAGGTGTACAAGCTCTTCGCATCGCAGTACATTCCACGGAACTACGTGATCGGGAAAGACGGGAAGATTCTTTTTCAATCGATGGGCTACAACGAGGACACCTTCAAGGAGATGCTCGAGCTCATAAAGGCCCAACTCAAAGCAGGCGCGTGAGGTCTGCTGACAGGTTGCCGAAAACAAAGGTCCCCTGTCGCGGGCAGACACTCACCCGGGGCAGGGGATCTCTTCTGTACTCAACTGCAGGGCTTGCAACTGTTCTTCAGGCGTTTGCTTTCAACCACGCAACTGCATCGTCGACGTTGTTGAACTCCACGAGCTTCAGACCATTTGGACCGGTTTTCGCCGAGTACGTCGCAATGGTCATCTTCGTCAGGGCGCTCACCTTCGAGGTGATCGTGATGAAGTACTTCACACCGATCTTTGCGAACGTCGGGAACACGTCGGTCCCGATGAAGTCCTGGATCTCCTGGGAAAACGTGCCGACGGCCTTGCTTGAATCCACAATCCATGCAACGACCTTATGTGATTTTGCGTAGTTCACACCGCGAACAAGGACCGCCTCCCGGAATTCATCCTTTGAGACCGAGTACGTAGTCCATGTATCCACAACCGCTTTGACATCATCGCGCCATTCGACGTCGATCTTTCCGGGCACTGTGTAGATCTTCATGTGGTTCCCCTCTCACCTGGTTTGTATTTGAACGCTGGATCTTCCAGTCCGCAACTGCGGGCCTTGTATAACCACATCGTGAAGAGGTCCTTCTCCTCCGTAGAATGAGCAGGCAGTTGTTCCCTCTCCCAAAACAATCTCAGAACGCACGTAGCGTCATACCCCGGATTTCGAAGTCAGCACCACCCCGAGAGCACGGAACCCGAAACCAATTCGGCGGCTGATGATCAGCATGGAGCTCACGTTCCCTGCAGATCGAACGTCCGACGCTAGACTTTTGGAGCCGTAAGGTACCGGTGAAGAAGTTCTGAAAGTTCGTCGAGCCTGAAGGGCTTCTGTATCTTGTCTGTGAAACCATACGACGTCGGATTTGCGAGCACCGGATCGTTCGAATAGCCGCTCGAGACGAACGCCATAACGCCGGGATGTTTTTCGCGGAGCTTCTGGATCCCTTCCTTTCCCCCCATGCCTCCCGGAATTGTAAGGTCCATGATGACCGCATCGAAGGGCTGCCCTTCGTGACAGGCCAGGTCGTACTGCCTGAGAGCTTCCTGACCATCCTGTACGCTGACAACCGCATATCCCAGGCTCTCCAGCATGTCGTGCGTAGTTTCCCGGATCGATTCCTCGTCATCCATCACGAGAATTCGCCCGATGCCTTTTTGTGTCGTCACGGCTTCAGAAGGAACTTCGACGGGCTCTTTGTCCGATGCAGGAAGGTAAACGCGAAACGTGGTGCCTTTGTCCGGCTTCGATTCGACGGTGATCGTTCCTTCATGTTTCTCAATCACTGAGTACACCGTCGTGAGCCCGAGACCGCTTCCTTTCTGCTTTGTTGTGAAGAATGGGTCGAAAATCCTCGGGAGGATATTTGGCGGAATGCCCGTTCCGGAATCCGTCACGGAAAATTCAATATACGCCCCCGCGGGAAGCGGCACGCTGCTCTCTGCAGTCAACTGAACATTTTTTGCGGAGACGGTGATGGATCCGCCGAGCGGCATTGCCTGCTGTGCGTTGATAACGAGGTTGTCGATCACTTGTCCAATCTGATTTTCGTCGAAATCACAACGCCAGAGGTCGTCGGCGAAAACAAAATGCGCGGAAATATTGGAGCCGCTCAGTGCAAACAATGTGTTCTCACGGAGGACGGGCGCAATCATGCCGGTTTTTCTGTTTGGTGCCCCTCCTTTCGAGAACGTCAAGAGCTGTTGTGTCAGGTCCTTGGCGCGGTTGAACGTGGTGAGCGCTTTGTCGATGTATCGCTTCAACTTCTCGTTTTCACCCGTATGACGCTGTGCGAGTTCCAAGTAGCCAAAGATCCCGCCGAGAAGGTTGTTAAAGTCGTGTGCGAGGCCTCCGGCGAGGACGCCCAGGGACTGGAGTTTTTCCGCTCTCTGCAGATTGTCCAGCAAGCGCTGCTTCTCAGTTGTGTCGCGAAATACAAGCACAACGCCGATGATCCTGCTCTGCTTGTCGAAAATCGGGGCACCGCTGTCGGCAACGATAACCTCATGGCCTTCGCGTGTCACGAGCACCGTGTGATTGGCCAGCTCGATCGTTCCGCGGGTTTCCAGGACCTCCTGAACGGGATTCTTTCGTACTTCGCGTGAGTATTCATCGATGATGCAGAAAACTTCGTTGAGGGGTTTTCCCATTGCCTCGTCCAGCGGCCAGCCCGTCAACTGTTCCGCAACGCGATTCATCAGCGTGACGTTTCCCTGCAGGTCGGTCGTGATGACGCCATCGCCGATGCTCCGCAACGTCACCGCGAGACGCTCGCGCTCCTCAGACAATTCCGCCTCGGCTCGTTTGCGATCGGTGATATCCTCAACGACTCCGTCATAATACAGGACTCTTCCCCCTTCATCACGTACAACGGTTGCACTTTCCCGCACGAAGATCGTCGTACCGTCTTTCCGCTTCCAGCCGCTTTCAAGCCCGATGATTCTCCCATCCTGCTCCAGACGTGCGCGGAAACCCGAGCGCGGGTAGTCGGGATCGAAATTGTCCTGTTCGATATTTTTCTGCATCAGTTCATCGAACGAACTGTATCCAAGCATCCGCACGACTGCCGGATTGGACATGAGGATGCGTCCGTCCGGTGTGGTCCGATAAAGCCCTACCGTGGAATTGTCGTACAAGCTGCGGAAGCGTGCTTCACTTTCCTTCAGCGCCTCTTCCGCCCTCTTGCGCTCGGTGATATCGCTGCTCATGCCGACAAGCCCGACGACCTTTCCGCTGGCATCGGTCAGCGGCACTTTCGTTGTGAGATGCCATCGCACCTCGCCGATCGCATTGTCGTAGACGATTTCCTCCCGGTCGATCATCGGCTGGCCGGTGCGGATGATCTCTTGCTCGTCGGCGTAGAACCGCTCCGCGCCTTCCCGGGCAAAGAAATCAAACGAAGTCTTTCCGGTGACATCCTCTTGCCGGGCAACGCCGAGCGACCGCAGGTGTGCGAGGTTGTTGATGATGTAGCGGCTCTGCGCATCCTTGATGTAGATATAGACCGAATCCGGCAGGCTGTCGATCAGGGTGCGCAAAAGATTCCGTTCCTGGTTTAAAGCGTCCGCCGTCCGCGTCCTCTCCGTTACATCCTGGACAAGCGAAGTCACTCCAATCATTTCTCCCGACGAGTTCACGAGTGCGGTGTTGAACCATTCGCAGTCGATCGTGCGACCGTCTTTCGTGACATTGCGATTGGTTGTCCGCTGACTTCCCCCCTCGGCGGTCAGGACTTCGGCGATACGGGCAACCTGACTGCGGTCCGTTTCGGGCACGATGAAATCGTACTGTCGTCCGATGGCTTCCTGCGCCGAATACCCGAACATCCGTTCGGCTGCAGGATTCCAACCGCGGATGTTGAGTTGTTCATCCCACTCGATGACTGCCAGCGGAGTTTGTTCGACGTGCAACGCGATGCGCTGCCTCGAGACCCTCTCGGATTCAATGGCCCGCTTACGGTCGGTGATATCCTGGACGAACCCAACGCAATAGCCCTGTCCGTCGTACTCGATATAGCTGTCCAGCACCTCGACCGAATAGGTCGTGCCGTCTTTTCTTCTGTGAATTGTTTCAGATTTCATCGAACCGACCTGGCGGAGTTGCTCCACATGTTCAGCCCACCGTCCGGGCGGGGAGTTCAAGTCGACCTCACTCACATTCATTGTAACAAGTTCAGCGGACGTGTAGCCGAGCATCTGACAAAATTCATCGTTGACACTGATGATCGACCCATCCAATCCGGCGCGGACGATCCCGATTGATGCGCGGTCGACGCTGAACTGGGTTAATGCAAGTTCTTCCTGGGCCTTCTTGCGGATTGTGATGTCCTCATTGACTCCAAGCACACCAAAAATCTCGCCTGCGCTATTCCGCAACGGAACCTTCGTTGTATCAACCCACCGCGTGATCCCTTCGGAAGTTCGAAACTCTTCCAGAATGTGTACTTTGGGCCTTCCACTCTGGACGACTTCCCGATCGTCCGCACGATATTGCTCTGCAAGCTCCCGGGACGGGCTGAGATCGTAATCGGTCTTGCCGACAACGCTGGCCGGGACCTTAAGCAAGGTCGACGCAGCAAATCCCTCGTTGCACCCAAGAAATACGCCAGACAAATCCTTCCAGAAAACCGATTGAGGAATCGAATCGAGGACCTGCGAGAGCATTGTCTGTGTCTGCCGAAGGAGCTCCTCAGCCTCTTTGCGTTCCGTAATATCCACCGACACGCCGAGAATTGCGGGGGATGATGTGCCGGAGAACGTAAATGGAATTTTCTGAGTGTTGAGGAACCGGACCTTCCCGGAAGCATCTGTGATTTGCTCTTCCGGGATATTCTTCATGACGCCAGCCTGAATAACCGCGATGTCATCCGCTCTGAATCGACGGACCTCTTCTTCTGATACGTTGAAGTCTCCGTCGGTCCTGCCCGTGAGTTCGTCAACTGTCGTTCCGTATGCATCTGCAATCGCCCGGTTGACAAGAATGAACCGTCCGGTTTCGTCTTTTGCGAATATGAAATGTGGCACAAGATCGATAATCTGGCGGAGTCGTTTCTCATTCGTCGCAAGCGCCATCTCGGCTACTTTGCGTTCCGTGATCGTCCGGACGAAGATTGTGAAGCCGCTGACTCTTCCGCGATCATCTTTGATCGGGGTATAAAGCTCTTCATAGTACTCCGTGCTGCCGTCGGGTGCCGGCGAAGACGATTCAAGAACCGCATGTTCACCGCTCAGGATTTTCGAACCAAGTTCCATAACGCTTGGGATCCTGTAGCTCGGAAGCATGTCCATCAGCGGCATACCCACGTACGGGGCTGGACTGCCATACCGCTTCAACCTTAATCTCACCGCTTCGTTGAAGGCGGTCACGCGCATCTCTTCGTCCACTGCGACAATGACATCCAGCGTGCTGTCCAGGACTGATGTGAGCAGCGCCTGGCTTCGAGTGACCTTCTCCTCCGCCTCTTTGCGCGAAGCCACTTCGCTCCGTGCATCGTCCAGGGCACTGGTGAGTGAGTTCGTGACGTAGAGCTGGAGGAACCAGACAAGGACGAGGACCGCTGCGAAGTTGAAGAAGAGTGAATATGGGGTTAGGACAAGCCGGGAATGTGGCAGTAACGCCGCGGAATCCAGATACGCCAAACCAAGGGCGGCCACCAAGGTCGCGATCATCGAAACGACTAGCGCCTTTCGGCCGATCAGCACACTCGCGGCAAGCGACACAACGGAAAAAAGGAGGAAAATCGGCGATTGAAGTCCACCTCCGGTGATGCACAGCATGAATGTCAGGATCCAGCCGCCTATAACAACTGCTGCAGATGCAACGCGCAGGTTGACCCTGACAACAAGAATGCGCGTGAGGCCTGCGAGGAGCAGGCCAGCCGCCAGCGTCTCCACATAGCGGACGACGTTCAGTGCGTTGAAAATTCCCCCCATGAAGTTGATGAGGGCCCCCAGCACTGTCACGGTGGTGGAGTTCCAGAGGAGTTGAACACGTCTGTTCTGTTCCGGGTCCTTGTAGACCGGGCGCCTGAAGAGTCCGCCAACTGAAAGAAGATCTGAATTTGTCATAGTGTGTCCATCGGATCCGTTTCCTGAAACTCCGCGGGTACAGCACATGCCTGCACGTGATATGTTCGCCTATAAAGGGGGAACTGTCAATACGCTTTATAGCGTAAATAGGGCCAAATCCGATGACTCGCCAGATGGAGCGGATGAGGTGAAGATGTTGGAGCGGTGCGGAGACGACAAGGAAAGCGTGAAAGGGCTGGGTGACGGGAAGTGTTGAATCCTGCAATGCCGGGGCGAACCGTTTAAACCGTCCTTGGGCGGACGCACCCCCCAAAAATAAACGGAAAAACCCCCCGCCAAGTCGCGAGTTCTCCTGCGTGCAGGAAGATTACTTCGTGATGCAATTTGAATAAGAAGCTGGAGCCGGCCAATTTCAACACCTCAAACCATCGGCCATTCCACTACATCACTGGGCCGGCCCGATCATTGTCTCAGTACCGGGCCCATAGGAGCCGCGACGGTCCAACACATCGCGTATCAGTCGCAGCAGTTCATTCGGCCGCACAGGCTTGTGGATGAATGCTGAAGCCCCGGCGTCCGTGAGCTGCTTGATGAGCTCGGGTTCGAGGAAGCCGCTGACGATAAGGATCGGCAAGTCGGCAGATTCAACCCTGATCCGTCGCAGAAGATCGCCCCCCGTCATCTCCGGCATCCCGTAGTCTGTAACGACGATACGGATATCCTCCCTGTGACGGAGATATTGCTCGAAGCCTTCGCGCCCGTTTGAAGCGAAAATCAATGAATACCCCCGGACCCCGAGATGCTCTGCCGAAAGCTCACGTAACGACTCCTCATCTTCGACGATGAGTATCGTTTCGGTCCCACCGATCTCCCTGCGATCCTGCGGCATACCAACCAGTGCCTCTTCCTGAGATCCTTCCGACAGCGGTAGAAAGATTCGAAACGTCGTCCCTTTTCCCAGCTGTGAGGTGACGTCGATGAATCCGCGCTGCTGCCGCACGACACCATATGCGACAGCCAGCCCAAGGCCGGTCCCCTTCCCTTTCGACTTCGTTGTAAAGAATGGCTCAAACACTCTCGCTTTGGTCTCCTCATCCATGCCGGTGCCGGTATCGACAATGGAGATGACGACGTGCGTTGCATTCACGGCTTCCGGATTGAGATGCACCATCTCGGTCGCGCTTGCTTCCGACACGGTTATGGTCAACGTGCCGCGTTCTTCCATCGCGTCCTTGGCGTTGATGCAGAGATTGAGGAGGGTCTGCTGAAGCTGGGCGGGATCAATGGCCACCGTCGGAGAAGTTTTGGGAAGATGAACGACAACGTCAATCGTCTTTGGAAATGTCTCGTAGAGGATGTGTTCTGTTTCCCTCACGACGTCGGCGACGCGAACGGCTTCGGTCGTCATCGATCCACGTCGAGCGAAGGTGAGAATTTGTTTGACAAGAGCGCCGCCCCGGGCACACGCCTGGCTGATCCGCTCGAGACTCAAGGCAAACTTGCCGTCATCAAATCGGCGCCTGCCGAGCAACTCAACGTGGCCGCTGATGATGTGAAGGATGTTATTGATATCGTGGGCGATTCCTCCTGCGAGCGTGCCGAGGCTTTCAAGTTTCTGGGCTTGGACAAGTTGCTCTTCAAGGCTCTTCTGTTCCGTAATATCCTGTATCGTCCCGAACATCTTGACAGGTTGCCCGTCCCCTGAAAGTTCGAGCCTCCCAAGGCCGTGGACCCATCGAACCTCCTTGTCATTCTGACGAACTATTCTGTAAATCTTGTCGAAAGCCTGCCTGTTCTCCAATACGTGCTTCTGTAGGTGCGCAAGCATCTCGGCCCGGTGCGACGGATGCACGATGTTCATCCAGCCGTCAATGTCCCGCGTGTATTCCGCGGAGATTCCGAAAACGGCGTCCATCGCGGAAGAGTTGGTCCAGGTTCCCGTCGCCACGTCCAGAATATAGTGCCCCATGTGCGCGGTCAGTTGGGCTTCGTTCAACAAACTTGCGCTCTCACGCAGCTGCTGCTCTGATAGCTTGCGCGCTGTAATGTCACGCACGTAGGCAACATGGAGCTCGTAGTCCCCCAACCAGAGATGATTTGACAATACTTCTACGGGGAAGTTGCTCCCGTCTTTTCTCCAATGATGCGATTCAAATTGCTCTGAGCCCCCCTGCCGGTCGAGCTTGTACCGCTCCCAACGCTCGTGCCATAATGCCCTCGGGTACACTTTGTCAACATCCCAGAGCTTGAGTTTCATAAGCTCGTCGGTCGTATACCCGAGCGACCTGCACGCTTCCTGATTGACGTACGCAAAACTGCCGTCGCTGTTGATCCAGTAGACTGCATCAGCGGCCATCGCGATCGAGTGACGGAAAAGTTCGAGCTCTTGCTGCGCCTTCCGACGCTCACTGATATCCTGTATGAAAGAGATCGCCAACTCGCGGCCCGAGAACTCGATGAGGCTGCTCGTGATCTCAACCGGCAAGAGAGTCCCGTCTTTGCAGCGATGGAATGTCTCAAATCGGTCCGCCCGCTCTCGTCTGAGGCGTTCCCTGTGCCCTTTCCAGGTCTCCGGCGGAAAGTTCGGATCAATATCGAAAATGTGCAGACCAATGAGTTCGTGTGGTGCATACCCGAGCATCTGGGAGGCACGGTTATTCACGCCGACGATTTCTGCCTCCGCATCGGAATAGATGATGCCAACCGACACATTGTCAACGATGAACTGGGTAAGTGCAAGCCGTTCTTCCGATTGCTTCCGGCTGTCGATGTTGAGCCAGATGCCCATCACTTCTTTCGGAACTCCCCGTTCGCCGCGGACGAGAACACTCTGATCCGAGAACCAGCGATAGACTTTGTCCGAACACAGCCAGCGGTATTCGAGACTGCATCGTCCGGCACGAAGCACGTCCCGATACTCCCGCAACACCCGTTCCCTGTCGTCCGGATGAATGCGATCCATCCAGAACGATGTATCGCCGAGAAATAGCCCGGGAGTATATCCCATTATCTGCTCAACTTGTTCGCTCACCCATGTCGTCCGGAATTGGTCGGTCACACCCATGGAATAGAACGCAGCCGGCAGCGAACGCAGAATAAGTCCCTGACGTTCCGCTTCCGATCGAAGCGCCTCTTCAGCATGCTTGCGCTCGGTGATGTTGGAGGCCACCCCCACGAGAGCTATTATCTGATTGTTCTCATCTCGCACAGGTGAAGTCACGAGGTGGATGGGGAATTCTGACCCGTCTTTTCGACGGTTTATCAATTCCCCCTGCCATCCGCCCGAAAGCGTCATCGCGAGCACCGAAGAATCCCGTTCGTCCGGGGACTTGAAGAGTGCCGCATCCTTACCGAGAAGCTCTTGTTCCGTGTAGCCGTATTCCCGAAGCACGGCTTCATTCACGAAGAGGAGCTTGTTCTCGAGATCCGTGAGAGTTACGAGATTCTGGACGCTGCGTATTGTCTGAGCAAGCATGCTTAGCTTTGCTTCGGCGTTCTTCCTCTCGCTGATATCGCGACCAATCGCTATGACAACCGGACGTCCAAAGTACATTCCCGGCGTGAGCGTGACGTCTTTGGGAAACTCCATGCCGCTCTTCTTCCGTCCCCAGAATTCAAAAGACTGCGGTACCCCTTTGAACGCTTCTGCCACGAAGCGAGACACTCTGGCGAGGTCGTTCTTCCCGGAGGCAGAGACAAGGGCCGGCGTGTTGCCAATCATCTCTTCCCTCGTGAAGCCATACATACGCTCCGCCGCACCATTGATGTCAAGGAACGTCGAATGTTCGTCGAGCACGTAGACGGCATCCCCGATGCTGTTGAGGATGCCCCGGTAGGTCCGTTCGGAATCCCTGAGCGCTTCTTCAGCCTTCTTCTGCTGCGTGATGTCTTTAACAGCCCCGATCACTGAGATGGAACCATCCACAGGGCCTAGAAGAGGTTTAACGCTGATGTTGATCCAGCGCTCAACGCCTTCCTTGGTTTTGGATCTGCATTCAAAACTCGCGGGCACCAGCGTCCGCACAACGTCTGAAACAAATGTCCTAAACCTGGCGACATCATCAGGATGAACCACCTCGCTCCACGAATCTTCGAGCGAAATTTCCTCCCGTACGCGGCCGGTAAGACGCTCCAACCCCTCCGATGCCCAGAGGATCTCGAGTCTTCCATCGTTCCGCAAGCCGGCCTCGAAGAGATAATCCAGCGTCATTTCAGCAACGATCCGGGTTCTTCTCTCGCTCTCGCGAAATGCGGCTTCTGCCGCCTTCCTCGATGTGATGTCGCGAACCAGCATCAGCAATGTCCGCCGGCCACTCAGTGCAATAAGGCTTCCGCTGATCTCGACATCGACAAGAGATCCATCCTTCCTTCTGCTCACGCGGTTCCACAACTCCCCCTCCGGGGATTTGAGAATCGTCTCAACAAAATTCTCCGGATCTTCCGGGCCGCAGACAAGAACGTCGCTCAGCGTCAATGTCCTCAATTCATCCAACGAGTACCCAAGCATCGATTGATAAGCGGAATTCGCGTCGAGCACATCGAACGATTGAAGATCATGCAGCACAATGCCGTCAGAGGCATGCTGAATAATCGAGCGAGATCGCTCCTCCGCCTGCTCCAGCGCCTCCTCGTGCTCTTTTAAAGCGGAGATGTCGCGGGCCGTCACAACAGCGACAGTTTCTCCCGGCGAGTCCTCCATGACTGATCCAATACACTCGAGTGTCAACCAGGACCCGTTTGCGTGCCTGACCCGCACCTCGAGACGAAGTTCCCCCTGCTTGAATCCTGCACTCAGTCCGCTCTGGAGTGCCCGTCCATCATCCGGATGGACGAAATCGACGATGTTCCTCCCGTTGATCTCATGATGATCATAGCCCAGGACCCCCCGTATGGACGGACTCTCATAGCGGACCTTCCCTTCCCTGTCGACAAGCAGAATAATATCGCTGATGTTTTCGATAAGCGATCGGAACCGTTCCTCCGACCGCTGGACAATTCGCGTGAGAGCTTTCGTCTCCTGCTGACCTTTTGTGGCCAGTTCTCGTGCGCTTACGAGATTGACGTTAAGCACCCTGACACCGATCGCCAGCAATCCGAAGATGACGCTTACATCGAGTGCATACGAGGTGTTTTCTGTCCATTGGAAATCGAACTGGAATCCGCCGATGTACCGCTGCTGTGCAAGAGCAAACACAATGGCGTCAATCGAGAGGTTAAGCGCGATGTACTCTCCCCTCTTCATCACGAGCGCAGCGACCAGGATGATGGATGGGAATACAAACAGCGAGGGGTGATGAATGCCCATGTAGCCCCACGCCAGCGATCCGAGAAAAAAGGCGATGGACCAAACGAAGAGCGATCGGGCGACACGCAACATTCCATGGCGAACAAGCGCGATCGCAGCCACGGACACTGCAAGCATAAAGGTCCAGGAAACGAACTTCGTTCCGAGGATACGATCCCATCGATAGGTTAGATAGACGAACCATCCTATGATGAACAGCGATGACACGACCAGGATGGTCTTGGCAATGCGCGAGTTTTCCTCATCCTCAGAATCGGAACGAGTAGCGAAATCCAAGAGATCCGACCACTGCTTCCTGATGTTCAAAAGTTCAGGGCTCACGGGTAGCGATCGCTTCGAATTGGTAAGGAATGAATGAGGCCAGCTAGCAGTCAGCGAGGGAGGGGAAGTTCCTGCCGCGGCCACGCAAAAGCGGTTCGGTATTCGAGGAACATACCAAACGAGCTTTCGAATGTCAAGCAAACACGATATCTCCGACAAGATCAAGACGGGGGGCGTTGGTCTTCAAACCTGATTGCCGATCCGGACCCCCCCCACGACTGATGGCTTCGAGGAGAAGATCGCCAGCCCGGGAAGTCTGGGCATCAGGGATGCCGGGCAGTGACACATCGAAGAACTTCCCGGCAAATCAGCGTCAGGCACCGACATTTTCTTGCCTCCAAAATGCCGACCCGAAGAGTCGCAACGCAATGAATCCTGGATGCGCGGTGTCCGTTTCCGAGCATCGTGTGTAACGAAACCGGACACATCAGCTGCGCAATCGTGGCTTCTATCGCTTTTTGGACTCATCTGGTTGGCCCGAATCTTGTGCTACATCGACGGAAGGAAGCACGCCCCCCCACCATTCTCACGCGCGGGAATGAAGGCACAGATGACTTGTCAGGCGAGCTCCGCTCCCCAAGAGAATGGCAACGTGACATGCCGTTTCGCCAATTGAACGAGGGGCCACGCGGATGATGAAGCGTGCCGTCGTAGATGAACACTGAACCATCATCGTGGGGTTCAGCACGTTGCATGAAACGTCCCGGGAGACTGACCCTCATTGCTTCCATCGCCAGATCCAGCGCCATACCGGGTAGCGAGAGAACCATCACGCCCGTAAACGCCGCAGCACGGAAAGGGAGCCGTCAATGCTGAAAAACTACCTGAGGATATACATCAGAAGCATCAGGAAACAGAAGGCGTATTCGCTCATTACGATTCTCGGACTCGCCATCGGGCTCTCCGTTTTCATCCTCGTGTTGACGATTTTCGATTTCAACCTCAGCTTCGATACATTCCACAAAGATCCCGAGAGGATTTATCTGGTCACCACCACATACATGGCTACCGATGGGTCCACGCAAAGGGACGCATATTCGAGGTTGCCGCTGGCGAACCTGCTTTCAGAAAAATATCCGGAGATTGAACACGCATCTACAGAGAGGCGATACTTCAGAAATACATTTCGATATCAGGACAAGAAGTTTTATGAGAAGGGCGTCCTGTTTGCAGACACAAGCTTCCTGAAAATCTTCAATTATCCTGTCATCGCTGGGGATGCAGAATCCCCGCTGGCGCACCCTCACTCGGTGGTGCTCACGGAGTCCGCCTCGAAAAGATATTTTGGAGACGAGAACCCTGTCGGAAAAATGCTGACAAATGATTTTGGCGATGACGCGTTCAATGTCACCGCAGTGATCAAAGACTGTCCGTTCAATTGCAGCAACCCATTCGACATTCTGGTTGCGATGCCTTCGGGATACGATCAGGATTGGGGAATCCAAGGCAACACCTATACATTCCTGAAACTCAAGGCCGGAGCAAGCGCGGCTCTGCTGGAGTCGAAATTCCCCGCATTTATCGATGAGCAAGTCCCGATCCTTCGCGACGCGAGAGCACGGATGTCCCTCCTGCCCATGATGGACATCCATTTGAGATCGATGGACATCAACAGCGGGTTTTCCATCACTCCCATCTTCCAGTATTATCTCGTCCTGGCAATCGCCGTGGGATTGTTGATCGTTGTCTCGATCAATTTCATGATTCTGTCGACATCCAGGTACAACAACCGTGCGAAAGAGGTGGGAATCCGCAAAGCAGTCGGCGCCGCAAGGGGACAACTCATTGCGCAGTATATTGGAGAGTCCATGCTCACAGCGCTCATCGCTCTCCCGGTGGCGATCGTATTATTTGAGATGATTCGGCCGGGATTCATCGCGATTGTGGGGGGAGGCATTGAACTCAGTCTGACTCAGAATCCGCTCGTCTTCGCCATCATCATTGGTGTAACATTGTGCGTAGGGTTCTCATCAGGAATCTATCCCGCATTCTTCCTCTCTTCATTTCAACCTGCGAGCATCATAAGAATTCAATCGACGTCCGGAAAGAACAAGATCAACCTTCGGAAACTTCTCATCCTCTCCCAATTCTCGCTCACCTTCGTCATGATCACTGCCACACTTCTGCTGATGAAGCAACTGAACATGATGTCGCGGATCTATCTGGGGTACGATCGTGAAAACATTCTCGCAATTCCCTGTACGTTTGCAATGGGGGACAAGTTCGACGTGTTCGAAAAAGAACTGAAGGGACATCCGAACATCACGATGGTTGCGAACGCACGTTTCCTTCCATTCGGCGGCGGCTATCGGAAGGACCAGATGCGGGTGGCCGGCATGGATGAAAAGAGCGCGGAAAGCATCGACAGCTATCCGTGTGGCAGGAATTTCATCGAAATTCTCAACATCAAAATCATCGAAGGAAGGAGTTTCTCCAGAGAGTTCAACGATTCCAACAGCGTCATCGTCAGCGAGGGAGCCGCCCGGCATTTTCACCTGACACACCCCGTTGGCGAGAAGCTGTATTTTGACTCGAAGCACGAAACGAAGACTATCGTCGGCGTAGCAAGAGATTTCCATTTTCCGCACGTATTCCTGAAGAAAGTCCCGGCAGTTCTCTTCTCGCAACCTCTTCAGCCGTTCTACGTGTTCGTGAAGACAAGCGAGAAGCCGGACGATCAAACGCTTGGGTTCATCCGTTCAAAGTGGAATGAAGTCGCCCCGGAGCTTCCGTTCGATTACTTCATGCTCGACAATCAGTTTCAGGACCAGCTGAGGTCTTCCTCGAAATCTCTTGAGATCTTCGGCTCTATCTCCGTGATTTGCATGATCGTCGCCTCCCTGGGCTTGTTTGCGCTTGCCTCTTTTACAGCGGAGAAACGGACGAAGGAGATTGGTATTCGGAAAGTGCTTGGCGCTTCATTTGCCAATATCACGTTCATGCTGCTTTCGGAATTCATTTTGATTGTTGTCGTCGCAGATTTCGTCGCGCTGCCGTTTGCCTATTTCCTTTCGAGATATCTCGTCACAATCGGTTGGGTGTACCGCACGGACATCGGTCTATCACTCTTTGCCGCAACAGCGGTTGCTTCAATCATCGCTGCACTCTCCGCCGTTCTCGTCCAGTCAGTGAGATCGGCGCGCGCCAATCCGGTTGAAGCATTGAGATACGAATGACCGATTTGGGTGAGCGTCAGTTGCAGCCGGCGAGGCATAGCGGTTCTTCGGTTCAGTCCATACAAAAAAGACCCCTGCTTTCGCAGGGGTCTCGTGTTTCTACCAACCAGGAAGTTGTAGAGATTTCAAACGCGGATCACACCGCACGCCGTGCGATCATGCGAGATCGAAGCGGTCCAGGTTCATGACCTTGTTCCATGCAGCAACGAAGTCGTGCACGAACTTCTCCTGCGAGTCCTCTGAAGCGTAAACTTCTGCCAGGGCTCTCAGCTGCGAGTTCGAACCGAAGATGAGATCAACACGGGTGCCGGTCCACTTTACATGGCCC
>DATJQB010000264.1:0-4697 GCA_035506075.1 Bacteroidota bacterium
GATATTCCCTCACAATTCAGCACCGACGGCAACCCCCACCGCTCAGCGCCTGCGATCACGGGACTCACAATATGAGTCGCTTCGTTCGCGTTTCTCTGATCCTGATCGTCTTTCTCGCGGGCTGCAACGACACGTTTCAGCCAAAAGCGGATCTCGACAAGAATCTCGTTGTCGTGTCCGTTCTCTCGAACGACCGGGACATTCAATTCGTCCGCGTCTCGCAATACTACGATGTCACCGGTTTTGATCCAGCGCAGAACAAACAAGACCCGGCTGTAACCGGAGCTGTCGTTACATTGCTCGGCCCTTCCGGTCCCATCGTGTTCAGGGACACCTTGCTTGCCCGCACCGACACCAGCCATTACGAGAGCCCCATCCACGCGTACGTCGCCAACCATTTCCGACCTGAGCCAAGCTCGACGTATCAACTGACGGTCACGTATCCTCAGAAGACCACTGTGACAGCGTCGGTCACGCTGCCGGATCGACCAATCATTTCAATCTATCCCGGCGAGCTGGTTCTGGAAGCCCCGTCGAGCTTTGATCCCACGTCATTTTTTTGGATCCGGACGACGCTTTCGCGAAATGCAAAGGGTTCGTTGGTGCAACTCTTTATTGACTATCAGGTTCTGGAGAGCACGGGGTGGAGAGATGGCAGGACTGAAATTCCGTATCTGATCAATGTGGATACTCTTGGAATATGGATCGCAACATATCCCAAACTCACCCGAGTCACGGGAACTGTCACTGGCCAATCTTTTAAGAACTCCACATATGCGAAGATGTTGCAGAAGATCTATGTGGCCTTTGGGGGAAGAAAGGTTGCTATGAAACGCGCTGTGGTGCGAGTATTCCAATGCGAACAGAGCTATTATGATTACTACAACACCGTGAATGGTTTCAAGGACGATGTGTCGATCCGCTTAGACCAACCGGAGTACACGAGTCTGCGCGGAGGAACTGGAGTTCTGGGGGCATACACGCTCGATTCTCTGGTCCATCCATTGCCCGAGAGTTGGCACACGAGGATGGAATGAGCGAGCGAAGCTCACGAAAGGTAATCCACATTGCCCTAGCTTTTCTTGCTGCGGGCATCGTGCTTCATGGGACTGGCTGCGACGAGTCGTTCAATCCGAAGGCTCCGTTCCAAAAGGAGATGATTGTCTATTCGATCTTGTCCAACACCCGTGATACGCAGTACGTTCGCGTCGGCACGAACTACGATGTCTCCGGTTTTGATCCGGGTGAGAACCACTCCGACAACGCGGTCCAGAATGCGATAGTGGCATTGAGCGGAGCCAACACAGCCGTAATCTTCAAAGAGACTTTTCTACCCAGAGGAGACACAAGCCGCTACCAGACGCCGATCACTGCCTACATGGCTTCGCCCTTCCGACCCAAGCACGGCTCAACGTATGCCCTCAGCGTCGCGTCTCAACAACTCGGGAGTGCCGCTGCCTCAGTGACGATGCCCGATACGGCAATGCTATCATTCGGTCTCGGAACGTACTGGCTCGACAATCCTGATATCGATGACCCGAAAAACATCATATATGTCACAGCTGCGCTTACAAGTCACACGAAGGGATACTGGACGCAGATGTTCGTGGACTATCTCGTTCTCGAAGGAAATGAATACAAGGAGCATAGGATTGAGGTTCCAAATTTCGTCGTCCTCGATACATTGGGAGTCTGGATTGCGAGCTACCCTGTGCTTGAACGGTTGATTATCTCGCAGACGTCGGCACCCTACTCGGTGAGAGCCTATGTCAAGGTGTTGCTCAAAGTGCTCCGAGAGAATCCGGACAAGCAGGTCGTTTTTTACCGTGTGGTTGCCCGTGTCGTACAGTGCGAGCAGAATCTCTACGACTACTACAATACCGTGAACGGTTTCCGCGATCCGATATCGATCAGACTCGATGAGCCGGACTTCTCGAACGTGGTGGGTGCGAAAGGCCTATTCGGCGCGATGGCGGTTGATTCACTAATCCATTATCTCCCTGAGAATTTTGGACTTAACACACACTGATGCATAAACCAATTTCCATTTTGCTCCTTCTCTTTCTCGCTGCAACAGCGCAGACCCTGGCTCAAAAGGCTGACATCCGCGGCGTGGTGACGGATAGCGTGACCGGCCAGCGGCTCCCTTATGCCAACGTCTCCATCGTCGGAACTGCGCGGGGTTCCGTCGGAAACGGCTCCGGGTTCTATCTGATCCCCAGCCTGCCCCCCGGACAATACGATATAGCGGCAACAGTTGTAGGCTACCACCGCGGCCTCGTTCACGTTACGCTGTTTCCGGGGAAATCGATCGATGTCAATTTCCAGCTCGTTTCTCAGCCAATAGAGAACCAGGAGGTTCTTGTCACAGCTCCCAGAAAGCGCGAGCTCTCAGAGATCAACACAAGCGTTCATGTGTTGGAGCAGAAAGAGTTGAAGATGGCTCCGGTGTCGACGCAGGAGGACGTTTTTCAATCGCTCAAGATCCTGCCGGGCATTGTCTCGACAAGCGACGTGAGCTCAAGGTTCTACGTCAGGGGCGGAGCAGGAGACCAGAACCTCGTGCTGTTTGACGGGGTGAAGATCTATAATCCATTCCACGCGCTCGGCATCTTCAGCATTTTCGATCCCGATATCCTGCAGCAGGTTGAAGTTCACACAGGCGCGTACCCCGCAAGTTATGGAGGACGATTGTCATCCGTCATCAACATGTCGACACGTGACGGCCGGGCGGATCATGTTGCAGGGGCCGCGAATCTGAACTTCCTCTCATCAAAACTCCAGCTGGAAGGTCCGCTCTATGCAGGCTCGTCCTGGATGGTTAACGTCAGAAAATCCCTGTTTTCAGAGACCTTCAAACGCATCGTCAATCAGGATGTGCCGGTTTCGTTCTACGATGGATTCATCAAGTTCACGCATCAGTTCAAGCAGGGGACGAAGGTGGATATCGATTTCCTCGGTTCGGAAGATGTGCTGAACTTTGCTGCGCCGGAAGAGCCGAATTACAGCTGGCGCGGGAACACGCTTCTCATCTCGGCATCCGATCTCGTCGGTGACAGACTGTTTGCAAACGTCGTAGTCTATAATACGTTCTATCGTGCGGAGCGGTTTGTGAAAGCATCGACCGTTGCGACTCCCTCGTCGTCGCTCATCAAGGAACCTGGCCTGAGGGTTTCCGCAAATCTTTACACCGATTCGGGGAACCTGTACTTCTTCGGTTTTGAATTCAGTTTCCCGATCGTCGAGTACGTGTTGACGAACAACGTCAAATCGACATTTGACTTGTACAGTGAATTCGCCGATGTGACGGGATGGGTGGGATATCAGGCGAAGTACGACAGATTGCAGGTCGACGTCGGAGGGCATGTCGATCTTGGAGCGCTGTTCAACGGCGAGCTTGGGTGGGGCGCTGTGCAGCCGCGGCTGAACGTTAGTTACCTTTTGTTTGGAAACTGCAGGGCGAAGGCATCGTTCGGAACGATCTCGCAGCGGTCGGTGACCGTCAGTAATGAAGATGACATCATCTCGATTTGGGACCCGTGGATCAAAATCCCGTCGAACATCGGCGCCGAGCAGGCTGTGCACTCGGTGCTTGGGCTCGAGTGGAGCTTCCTCGATCACTACTCGGCGACGCTTGAAGCGTATCACAAGCACTACAACAATCTCGTCGTCTACAACCGCGACAAGGTCGATGCGACCGAGCCGGACTACATCAGCGGCACAGGGAACTCGTCAGGCGTTGAACTCCTTCTGAGAGCCGGCTTCCCGTTTGCCGATTTCTATGCCGCCTATTCGCTTGCATGGACATCGCTGGACAATGCCGGGTTCACGTACTATCCTCGCTACGATCGCCGTCATCATCTGAACCTCCTCGCGACGACGCACCTGTTGAAAGACTTCGATCTGAGTGCCCGCTGGGAGTTCGGGAGCGGATTCCCGTTCACGCAAAGTACAGGGTTCTATGATCGTCTGAACCTCCTCGGCGCCCTGCCGGGTCCGTTCGAGCTTGAGACCGGCGATCCGTACCTGTCGCTCGGGGCGAAAAATGCGGCGAGGCTTCCGTCGTACCATCGGCTGGATCTTTCAATTGCCTACCGGTTTGTGCTGTTTGGAAGTGTCAAGGGGACGATTGGCGGACAGGTGATGAACGCCTACGATCACAAGAACATGTTTTATTTCGATCGGAAGACGGGGGAGAGGGTGGATATGCTCCGGCTGTTTCCTACCGCGACGGTGACGATTCAGTTCTGAGGGGGAAAAGTCTGCAGTATTCAGGTGTGAGTTGACAGATTCGCCGATATGCCGATAGCCAACCTATGATCGCCTGCAATTGGCAGTATAGAGTATAGAGTAGAAAGTAGACTACACTATACTATGCAGATTGCAGTTGGCAGATTGCATGAAGCAGATCACTGATCGCTGAGGGCTGCAGTCTGAAGTATCGAGTAGGAATTAGTGAGTAGGATGGGCCTCTCAGATCGTAAACCCTTTAATTTGGCCCGGGACTGAGCTCAAGGGTTCATTCAATACCGATGGACGGTTTAAACGGTATGCCGAGGGTTGCAAGGAGAGAGTAGTGAGTAGGACGCGCCACGCAGATCGAAAACCCTTTAATTTGGCCCGGGATTGAGTTTAGGGGTTCACGTAATCCAGATGGACGGTTTAAACGGTATGCCGGGGGCTTGCAAAATTCTACA
>DATJQB010000265.1:0-7366 GCA_035506075.1 Bacteroidota bacterium
CACCGCCTGTATTTTCCGCGACTTCCTTCGTCAATGCGACGTCAGCACCGGTCTGGGATGCCGGTTTCTTTGAGCATCCGGTCAGTAACAAGACACCCATGGTAAGTGCGATTACTGCAACGAGCCATCTCTTCATCGATCTAATCCTTTCGTTTGGCTGAGTTCATTGTAACAAACCTTAACAATATAGCACAGATTCGCTAAATATCAATTCCGGGAATCGCACTCCGACAACGGCCTGCGGATTTCCTGCGCCGAGGCAACGGCTCCCCCTTTTTCTCCTTGCCTCTCTGGTTGACTCAATGTAGATTCGCATTCACAATTTACCGCTGCATTCATAACTATTCCGGAACCAAGACCTATGAAAGCTCTCGTTCGGATATTCGCTCTTTTCGTCCTGCCGCTTGCTTCTCTCCTCGCAAGACAGGGGACGGCAAAAATCCCTGCAATCGATCCAGCCAACATCGATCGTTCCGTGAAGCCGTGCGACGATTTCTATCAGTTCGCAAACGGCACATGGTTGAAGAACAATCCTGTCCCTGCTGAGTTCAGCCGATGGGGAAGCTTTCAGATCCTCGCCGAGAAGAACACACTTGTCCTGAAAGAGATTCTCGAAGATGCGGCCCGAAACAGCACGGCTGCCGCGGGAAGCAACGTCAGAAAGATCGGCGACTTCTGGTTTACGGGAATGGATACTGTGAACATCGAACGACTCGGGAGGAAACCGATCGAGCCGGATCTTGCGCGCATTGGTGCAATCAAAGACGTCGCTGGATTACTCGACGAGCTCGTGTGGTTCCATATGAACGGCATCGGAGGAGTGTTCGGCGTCGCCGCAAATCAGGATCAGAAGAATAGCACGCGCGTCGTTGCCCATCTTGCCCAGAGCGGCCTCGGCCTCCCGGACAGGGACTACTACCTTTCGGACGATCCAAAGTTGAAGCAGAACCGGTCCGAGTATCTTGCCCACATCACTGCGATGTTCAGGCTGCTCGGCGACGACGAAACGACTGCAGCGGCGGGCGCTTCAACAGTTCTCGCATTCGAAACGCGGCTCGCCAAAGCTTCGTTTACGCGTGTCGAGCGCCGGGATTCGGAAAAGAATTACAACAAGATGACACAGTCACAGCTCGCAGAGCTCGCACCGGACCTTCAGTGGAACAGGTTTTTTGCCGGCCTCGGGATCCAGAATCCGGGAGACGTCATCGTCGGTCAGCCCCCGTTCATCAAGGAAGTGAACGCCATGCTGACTTCGGTTCCGCTCAGCGATTGGAAGACCTACCTGCGATGGAGACTCATAAACGCCTCAGCGAACGCGCTCAGTTCCGCGTTCGTCAATGAGAGTTTTCGATTCAACGGGATGATCCTGACAGGAGCGAAAGAGAATCAACCGCGGTGGAAACGAATCAGCCAGGTCATCAATGGTTCGATGGGAGAAGCTCTCGGCGAGCTCTACGTGGCACGTGCGTTCAGTCCGCAGGCGAAAGCGCGGGCGAAGGAGATGGTCAACAACCTCCTCGCTTCCATGAAGGAGCACATCACGTCCCTCGATTGGATGGACGAAACAACCCGCACAGCAGCACTGAAGAAGTTATCGACGTTCAACGTGAAGATCGGCTATCCCGATCGATGGCGCGACTATACCGGTCTCATGATTGACCGCTCATCCTACCTTGGGAATCTGCGGCGCGCCGCGCAGTTCAACTTCCGCTACAATATCTCGAAGATCGGGAAACCGGTTGATCCCAACGAGTGGGGGATGACACCCCCGACAGTCAATGCGTATTACAACGCAACGCGAAACGAAATCGTCTTCCCGGCCGGCATCCTTCAACCGCCGTTCTTTAATCCGGATGCCGACGACGCCGTCAATTACGGGGGCATGGGGGCCGTGATCGGTCACGAGATCTCGCACGGTTTCGATGACCAGGGTAGCAAATACGACGCCGATGGGAATTTGAAAATGTGGTGGACCCCCGAGACGCGCACGAAGTTCGAACACCTGACAGGACTCGTGGTTAATCAATTCGATGGGTACGTTGCCATCGATTCGCTGCACGTCAATGGCAAGCTGACGCTTGGCGAAAACATCGGCGACTTCGCCGGGCTTTCCATCGCCTACTCGGCGCTTGAGAAGACGCTGGCAGGAAAACCGAAACCGACGATCGACGGGTTCACTCCCGAGCAGCGGTTCTTCCTTGCATGGGCGCAAATCTGGCGCACGAACAGCACTCCCGAGGCTCTTCGCCTGCAGGTCAGGACCGATCCGCATTCACCGGCACGGTTCAGAACGAACGGCCCACTCTCCAACATTCCTGCATTCTATGAGGCATTCGGATGCGAACCGGGAAGTCCCATGATCCGGCCTGAGTCGGTGCGACCGAAAATCTGGTAGTCCTATTCCGATACTCCAACCATTGAAGACCGGATCCGTCGATCCGGTCTTCGTGTTCCTGAGGGGTGCCTGTCGGGACCGTTTGAGAGTTGAACAAGAAGAGTCTCTGAAGTACCTTTCAGCAAGGACTCACCATCGCCGTCAAACAGGGGACGATTCATGCCGCTTCCGCCACCAGCAAATCCGACCGCCCAGCAACCGACCCATCCACGTGTCGCTCTTGAACAAATTGATGTCGGTACACTTTCGAGGGACAAGATCCGCGAGCTCTTTCGGGCCGGAAAGCTGCCAACCTCGGAGTTTATCGTCGAGGAAATTTTCCAGCGGGCAACCAAGATCGGAGCGGCTGATATTCACTTCGAGCCGATCGAAGGCGAATTGCGGATCAGGCTCGGTCACGAGGGGATCCTCAAGAGACTCGTGTCACTCCCACCCGACATGACGGACAGTATCCTGAGCATCCTCAAGACACGGGCGACGCTCAACCAGTTCGAAAAAAGGAAACCGCAGGAAGGACGTTTCTCGTCGACGTATCAAGGCGAGCCGTACGATTTCCGCGTGAGCCTTATCCCGGTGCTGAGCGGTGAGCGTGCGGTTGTTCGCCTGCTCCGGAAGACGCAACGCATCTCCCAGCTTGAGGAACTCGGGTACAGCAAGCATCTACTGCAACAGATCCACGAGCTTCTCCTGACGCCGAAGGGGTTGATCCTGTTCACAGGCCCGAGCGGAAGCGGCAAGACGACGTCGGTCTATGCTGCGGGGAATGCGGTAGAGACGCCGGAGAAGTGCGTCATCACGGTCGAGGATCCTGTTGAATATCGTCTCCCCTTTGCGAGCCAGGTCCAGCTCCCCGCAGACCGGTCGTTCAACTTCGCTGACGCGCTGCGAGCGATCCTCCGTCAAAATCCAAACGTCATTCTCATTGGCGAGATTCGTGATGCGGAAACGGGGGTTGTTGCAGCTGAAGCGGCGCTCACCGGCAATGTGGTCCTCAGCACCATGCTTTCGACCGATGCCATCGGCGTGATTCCCCGCCTGCTCAACCTCGGGATTCAGCCCTTCTGGCTGGCTTCAACCCTGACGGGCGTCGTGTACCAGCAGCTCATGCGGAAGATTTGTCCCGATTGCAAACGGGAAGCCAAACCCACTGAAGCCGAGCTTTCTCAGATCAAGCCGTTCCTGCAGCAGGGGGCGGAAGCGTTTTTCTGTGAAGGGAAAGGATGCGACAGCTGCGGAGGGACAGGATTCCAGGGGCGAACAGTGATCAGCGAAATTGTTCCGATCAGCATGCCGTTCAGGGATCTGATCCTCGCCGGCGCTTCAATCACGAAGATGCGGCAGGAAGCATCCGACTGCGGATTTCAATCGATCCGTGTCGATGCTGCGGAAAAAGTGGCGATGGGACTTACTTCGGTTGCCGAATTCGTCCGCGTGCTCGGCTAGAGGATTTTGTTTTCGCTCGCGCGGCGGACGGCACTTCATTCGCGAGAATCTTATCCCGAAGCGATCTCTTCATTCCCAGAACGATCTGCTCATGGGAGTGATCGATCATCGAGCGAAGCTCGGCATCCGGGACCGAACCGTCGATGACAACAGTGTTCCAGTGCACCTTGTTCATGTGATACCCCGGCCGGACTGACTCGTATCGTTCGCGGAGATCGACCGCCAACTCCGGATCACATTTGAGGTTCATTGAAATCGGGTGATCGTTCAGGTTCATCAGGAGGAACATCTTTCCTTCCACTTTGAACACGAGCACCCCTTCACCAAATGGAAATCCCTCCGTTACCTTGCCTTTCTTCTTCAGGCAGTACGCCCGGATTGAATCGGCGTCCATCGGTCATTTCCTTCCCATCTCAGTTCCAATCGACGCGACAGCTCCGGCGACGGCGTTGGTCAGCATTCCAACTTCGGAATTGAAACTCACCAACCGCATCCCCTTTGCTGCCCAGTGTGACGCAAGCGTAAGATCGTTCATGTGAATCGCAGGGAATACGTTGTGCCGCTTGCAGGATTCAATCACGGCGGTGATGGATGACACGAGCATGGGATCGGTCATCTTGCCGGGGATGCCGAGGGAAACGGACAGATCCGTCGGTCCTACAAGCGCGACATCGACCCCCTCGATGCCGAGAATTTCATCGACGCGATCGAGAGCCTGCTTCGTTTCAATCTGCACGACAAGCATCGACTCTTCATTCGCATCGCGCATCGTGTCCACGATCGAGCCGGATTTCAAATCAGTGTGCCCTCGTGCAACAACGCTTCCGCGCCGGCCCCGGGGCGGATACTTCATCATTTGGAGAATTTCCACGACCTGCGACGGCTCGGTGATACGCGGTGCCATGATTGCCTGCGCCCCGCCGTCCAGGGGCTGGACAACGTGCGCATAGGACCATTCCGGGACACGCACAATTGGAGTGATGCCGACCTGCCGCGCTGTGCGGCTGAGATCGGCAAGCGTTTCAATGTTAAAGGTGCCGTGTTCGTTGTCAATAATGACGAAATCGAGTCCGGCATTCGCCATCATCTGCATCACGGAGGGCTGCCGGATTTCGACGACCATCGTACCGATGGCAGATTTCCCCTCGCGCAATGCTCGCTTCAACCGGTTGGGCGGAATAATTGACGGTGCCATGATCTGTTGCCTTCCTGATTTCTTTGGAATGAATGATACGGAATCTTTACTGCTTTCCGAAGCGCTTGTAGACCGACGAGAGAATCCCGAACTGATCCGTCAGCAATCCCTCATAACCGCACGGCCAGCCATCCCAGTAACGGGCATCGAGTCCGCTTTTGCAGGCGCCATAGACCAGTCCGTCGGCGAGACTGCCGCAAAGGTGATCGAGGAGGAAGTCCCCTTCCTTCTTCATCCCGACAAGATACAGCGCATCCACGAACTGACGCGCTTGTGAGTGCGTGCAAGCACCGTTGCCGTAGAATCCGTGCGGATAGCCCTGCATGATATCGGCCAGGTCGTAATCCGGAATAGGCCACAGACTGATTGGCAGACCATAGCGCGGATTTGGCATCTTCACACGCCGCGCTTCCTGCCAGAGTCGTTCAATGATCGTCCGTGCGTCAATCTCCTCCAGCAGCCCTCCGCACACTGCAGCGCCATTCACTGCGAGGAATCCGTAATCGTGAAGCTTATCCTCGGCACACCGCCATCCCGCGAGCCAACCCGTCTCCTTGTTGAAGAAGGTCCGACGGTAGTTCTTGAGTAGCAACGCAGCCCACGCATCGAGACCATCTGCAAGCGCCGGGTGCCCCAGTTTCGGAAAGGTCGCGGCGAGATTTCGGAGTGCAGGATACAACAGGGCGTTCGTCCACGAATCTTTCCACCCGAACGAGATGACGTCCATCCACGTCGTACTCCATTGGCCCGTCCCGCTGACACCTGTCCTGTATTTGCTCTCGATGAGCCCGTCGTTGTCAAGGTCCCGGGCCTTCATCTGTCGAAGCTTCGTTCTGATTTGAGATTGATACAGCCCAAGCCACTCCGCCGTACCACTGTGTTGAAGGAAATCGGAGAGCCCCAGCAGGCACGCCGCGCCCGTCATGAGATATTCATCTTCAGCCTCGTGGACTCTTCCATCCTGGAGCAGTGGACCGCTTGCGTAGCCGGGTCCTCCATCGAGCCAGCGCTCGAGGGAGTCCTGTAAAAGATCGACCGGTTTGAGATTCGGGAGGATCGGATCCATCCTCGTCGCGATCGCAGACCAGTTGTCCATGCAGATCGGGCAATGAATCGAGTTCCCATTGTTGCTCAATGTTCCCGTGTCAGCCCGGTACGTGAGAGCGGTGAGCGCACAGCGTTCCACTGCAGTGACGACATTGGCGGACGCGTCGCTTGAAAGTGAACTTCTCTGCATGTCGACGGAAAGTTCGATATCGGCAGAGAACTGACCTGCTGGAAGCAGATAGTCCCCCTGCTCCTGAAGAATCTCTCCCAGCTTCAGTTCACTTGTTGTCATGTTCAGCGGACGATTTGAATCCGATCGCCACAGTACATCACCGGTGCCCGAGCTGATTCTTAGTGTGCCGAATTTCGGGAAGTGCATGAGCACAGGAAGCTCCATCACGCCGGTTTCCCCGGTACGAATCGACTTGCCCAGGACGTGCGCGTTTGATGCAAGACTGCTGAGACCAATCATCCACGCGGAGCTGTGCCAGGCACGGATGGCGCGGCTCCCCGTGCGTTCCGCGTGAAGGAGGATGCGATCTTCTTCCACCCGCCAATCCAGATGATATCTCAGCCCTGCACTGCTGAAGTGCAGATCATACGTCACCCTGTTTCCCGCGACCCGGGTGCTGCCTTCGACGTCGTGTCGAAGCACGGTCGCAGCAGCCGGTACCCTCCCCACTTCACTCAGCTGCACGCCCTGGTAGAACGATCCCGGCTGGAGCTTCAGAAGATTCGTCGACGTGTCCCCTTCCCCTTTCTGATCGAGGGAAAGATGCGAGAATCCTGCGCGGTGCAGACGAAAACCGACTTCGAGAAATCGCGAACGATATCGTACTTCTCCCGCGTCCATGGAGGCAGTGATCCCCGGCGACACTCCGTTGATGTCGCAGTGTTCCAGGGGAAGGATTCTTTCCTTGCGCGCAGCAACAGATCCCTGCATGTCGCCTTCAAGCACAAACGCACCGGATGCAAGATTCCACGAAGTCCACCAGTTGTCGATCCCGCACCGGCGGGCTTCGATCATGACGGCAGTGGTCCGGACATCATCAAGTCCAAACCACTGAATCTCTCCCCCGGCGGCTGTCAGGGCGCTTTCCGTCCGAAGGACCGACCACTCGTTTTCCTTCCAGATCAGCACACGAAACGATGTCACCCAATCCAGATCCTGCCTGCTGCCGCACTTGTGGTATCCGGCGGACTTCCGCACACCAAGCCTGTTCAGCTGAGCGGGGGCGTGAAGCTGCAGGACCCTTGCATGGATAATGCGGCGCCGCGGCGCATCG
>DATJQB010000266.1:0-27832 GCA_035506075.1 Bacteroidota bacterium
ACCGTCCGCATGAAACAATCTGTCACCCCAATCGCTCCGACTCCGTTCGGCTCAATCTGAACCCAACTTAAGTCCCCGAGCCGGAAAAATCCTTTCGGGCATGCTCGCCCGCGATCGGCACCCTCTTTTCCCTCAAGAATCTGCTGGAGCCGTAATCCCCGCTGGATGCCGCTGTCGAGCTCATCGACCGTAAACGGCTTCGGAATAAAATCCACCGCGCCGTCTTTGAGCGCTTGAACCGCATTCTGTAGCGTCGAGCACCCGGTTATCATGATCACTGGGGTGCTGATTCCCGCCTCCCTTGTCTCCTTCAGAATCTGAAATCCATCACGATCGGGGAGCATGATGTCGCACAGAACGAGCCGGTAGTGCCCTTTGCGCAGGCATTCCAGACCGTTCGCCGCATCCGCCGCGGCATCGACCGTCAGCCCGGCAACTTCACACACGCGGCTCACTCCCTCCCGCACAACCTGTTCGTCATCAATCACAAGAATGTCGACTGCTTTGCCCACAGTATCGATCCTTTGTCCCTGGATGACTCAGTCGCTCCGGCTACGAGCGTGCCGCCTGACCCCGCAGCGGCAACCGTATTCTGAATGTCGTGCCGACCCCGAGATCACTTTCGACAGAAACCGTTCCGTCATGGTTATCCACGATGCCCCAAATCACGGCAAGACCCAATCCGGTTCCCTTCTGCCCTTTCGTGGTGAAGAACGGCTCAAAGATCTTCGCAAGATTCTCCTTCGAGATTCCTGTTCCGGTGTCTGCAACGCTCATCTCGATATATTCCTGGATCCCGGCTGCATCGATCGCTGCCCATCGCTCCCATCCACATCCCTTCGCAAAACACAACTCAATGATACCATGAGAGGGAACAACGAAGGAGAGAAGACGCCCGCCGCACTTCTCGCACGTGCCGTGTTCTTCAAGCAGAGAAATGCCGCATTCGGGACACACAACTTCCGCCGTGTTGAGCTGCTTTGCATCAATATCAAGATTGTGCCGGCCCCGGCCATAGACCGGGTCAAACATCAGGAAGGAGTCATTGCCACCGTTGCGTGCCTTGACCCGGATCGCCGACAGCCCTTCAATCCTGAAATCATTCGTGATGAGATTGTGCCCTTTCGGGCAGCACGCTGCCTTGACCTGGGCAACCCCCTGCGGAGCGAGTTGAATAAGTTTGCTTGAAACAGTGACCTTTCCCGATTCCTTCTCGATCGCATCCGAAGCGTTGACAATGAGGTTGACGAACACCTGCTGCATCTGGTTCGGATCGACGGTGGCCTTCGGGAGATTTGGCTCAAGAGCGCGAACGATCTGCACACCTTTGATGGAAATCTGATGCTCAACAACGGCAATCGCCCGCTGGATGATCTCGTTCATATCCGTCGCCGTTTTTTTCGGAACCGACTGGCGCGCAAAATCCAGCAGACTTTTTACAATTTCCCTGCAGCGCACAGTCTCACGCACAACAACCTTCAGGTCATCCTGCAGCTCCGGATGATTCTGCGTTCGTTTGAGAAGGAAGCTGCTATATGTCAGCACACCGGTCAGCGGGTTGTTGATTTCGTGAGCAACACCAGCCGCCAGGCGCCCAAGGGAAGCCATCTTGTCGGACTGGAACAACTGCATGCGCGCTTCGGCAAGCTTCATCGTCATCGTGTTGAACGATTGTGCGAGCATCCCGATATCGTCGTTGCCAAGATCCGGCACAGTGTAGTTCAGATTCCCGCCCCCCACCTGTTTCGTGGCGTTCAGCAATGCCCCCACCGGCATGCTGACCCACTTACTGACAAAGAAGCCGATGATGCAGCTCGCAACAAGCATGGCCGTGATCGCAAAGATTCCGACCTGGAAAGCGCTCGCCCGAATGCGTTCGTCGGCATCTGCCAGGGACAGCGTCACATCCAGCACTCCAAGCACTTGTTGCTGCTGAGTATGAGCGTGACAATCGGCATCCCAGCATGAGCGTTCCGTGTAAATCGGACTTATGATACCAAGCGCCCTGGCAGAGTCGGGGTGGATCCTGAACACACGCGTTCGCTGTTGAGTCGAGAGCCGCTCCAGCGGTCTGTCTGCAGCGTGGCAGGCGTAGCAGCTCTCCGCCTGCTTGTCGACCATCCGCCCGATGTTTGCCTTCCGGGAGGAATAGATAATTCTGCCTTCTTTGTTGAGGACCCGCACTTCGTCGATCGCCGGATCCGAGCCAATGTCGTTGATGATGATGTGGATGCGTTCTCTCTGGTTGAGCAACATGTCGTAGCGCGTGCTGTTGCGTACGGTTTCGCTCAGCTGCATCCCGTGACGTTCCACCTCGGCGAGTAGATCAGCCCGCTGCGTACGAATCGTGATGTACGCGTAGATTCCCATCGTAATGATTGTTGTGAGTCCGACCACCACGATGAGCTTGAAGCCTATCTTTCTCCCCAGAGTATTCAGCATGTCATCAATTCTTTGGTTTCGCGGGCTTCCCGCGCTCAACCCTCGTCCCCGGAACGGCGGTCGGATAACTCTTGTCATCGTGACAGGCGTTGCAAGCTGGTTTTTTCGCAAAATTCGATTCGAGATGGCAGCTCTCGCAATCGAGCGCGGCATGTGTTTCACTCAGCTTGATGCCGGTGACCGCGTGAGCAAATGCTCCCGGCTTCCATTCCTTGTGACAGCTCGTGCACACCGGGTTAAGCCCTTTGAAATCCGCCGGACTCTTATGGCAGCGCGTGCAGGCAAGGTTCGAATGGAAGCGACCGAGATCGAACGACGTCTGACGCGCATGATCGAAGCGTTCCCTCGGTTGTTTATCGTGGCATTGCTCGCATTTCTCTGTTACAGAATGGCACGCTGAACACCGGTCGTGTCCCCCTTCGATATGTTCGACGGGTTTGCCCGCTCCCGGATCATTCTTGTGGCACGAAGAACACGATTCATTCTTATGACACGTTGCACAAGCGATTCCGAACCGGTCGGCATGATCGTTGTGAAAGAATGTCACAAACTTCGCCTGCTCATTCGAAGACTCAACGACAATCCGGTCGGGTTTCGCGACGTGGACCTCATTATGGATCACGGAGAACGGCTTGCCTGCCTCTGACTTCACCCTGTGACACGCCCCGTCACACTTGGTATCGACGCCGCTCTCCCTGTGACAGTTGACGCACTGCCTGTGATAGGCTCCCTTGAGTGTCGGTTTGGAAAGATCCGAGCTTTTGGAGACCGTGGCAGTTGCATGACAGCTTCTGCACGCAAGTACCGAGCCCGAAAGGTTGTAGTGATGGCACTGTGCGCAGCCGCCCGACATCTCGGCCATCTTCGCATGTGCGCGGTGGGCAAATGTGACCGGCTCGTACACATCCGGCCCGCCTTCCACCTTGTCCAGAATGACTTCCGCAGGACTGGCATCGGCCGAATGATGGACTGTCACCATCTGGCCGCGCGGGCACTTCTTCAAACACGGATTGAGCTTCGTCGGTATCTCACACTCGTGGCACTCCTTGCAGCCGGAGTCCCGTGAGACAGAGGTCTGCGCATTCACAGCGCAGGGAACGCTCAACGCAAGAAACACTACCATAGCAAGGTGCTGAATGCCCCTTTTCATTTCACGCCCCCCCGAATAGAATACTTGCTGATAGGCGTCGAGACTTCCTTATGCACGCTTATCACCGGGAAGATCAGCACTGCGGCCCGGTAGACAAGCACGAGCAGCGATATGAAGCCTATCGTGACAGAGATTTCACCGAATGATGGGAAATAGGGTTTCACAGCATATGGCGGTGTGTAAGCAACGATGAAGGTATTGATACGATTGAGCAACACTCCGAAGATGACGAGTGATGAAGCGACAAATAGCCACAAGGGGGACTTCTGAACAATCCTGGAAAGAAACATCCGGAGCGGAATGATAACACCCACAACGAGCTCAAGGGCAAACATGATACTCGGGAAGGTCGGCTGCGTCAAGTAAACGAATGTCTCACGAATCACCATGTCTCCGATCTTGAACGCCAGGTAAATCCCGAGGAGTGGAGCCACCATCCTGCCAAGATTCGAAAGAATCGGCATCTCAGGCTTCAGACCGAACGACCTTGAAGCGAGAAGAGACTCGAAGATCACCATCGGGAATCCGACGCTCACTGCAGAAAGAAGAAACAGCAACGGCAAGATCGGCGTTTGCCAGAGCGGGTGCATCTTCGGGCCGGCAATGATCATCAGCGTCCCAAGAGAAGATTGGTGAAGCGTCGAGAGGACAATTCCCGCGATGATAAAGATGAACATTGTCTTTCCGAGCGCGCGATCGAGCAGTGCAAGCACGCGCTCCAACGGACGATTGAGAATTGCAAGGACACCCGGTAGAAGGACCCGTCCCATAAAACGCTCCGTGACCAGCGGAAGGAACTCAATGTAAAGCACCGTGACATAGATCATGACACACATGCCGACTTCAAACAGCGGCGAATTCCCATTCCACATGATGAGCGGATGCCAGACATAGTACCAGCGTCCGATATCGATCACAACGCCGAATGCGACAAAGGTGTAGCCAAGCATCGCCGTGAGGAGCGCCGGACGGACAATGGCGTGGTAATCTTCGCGGTGCATGACATGGCCAAGCGCAGCCGACGTGAACCCCCCTGCTGCAAGCGCAACTCCCGCGGCAACATCGACGCCGATCCACAGGCCCCATGGATACTGGTTATTCAAATTGGTAACAGCCCCGATGCCGAAAATCACCCTTGCAAACGCGAACGCGAGGCCATTGAGTGCCAGCACGATAAGAACGAACACACCGGGGGTCAGATATTTCTTGTTGAGCGGTTGAGGAACTGCGTGCACGTTCATTCTCCAATCTCCTCCTCGGATGGTTTTCGGTTTTTCGTAATCCACATGAGCCCTCCGAGCAACGCATACAGGGAGATTGGGGGCACAAAGTAAGCGAAAATTCCGTGTTGAATGGATTCGCTCGTCCCGGGCATGGGATCCTTCTTGAGGTCCGGAAACTGGAGCTCCTTGAAATCGGGTTTCCCGATGTACATCCACGAAGTCCCGCCTGCCTCGAGCTCGCCGTAGATGTGGTTCGTATACCGGTCGGGATAGTTTTCAATTTTCTTGCGGGCGATTTCCAGCAGCGTCGAACGCCTGCCGTACGTCAGCACCTCCATCGGACATATTTCTACGCACGCGGGTACGCCCCCGTCTTTTCGGCGTTGGAAGCAAAAATCGCACTTCAGAATTTCAGGCTGGAGCGCCTTATCGAACTGGAATGTGGGAATCTGGAACGGGCACGCGACCATGCAATAGCGACACCCGATGCATTTGCTGCCGTCCCACAGCACTTCGCCCCCTTCCTTCTTTGAGAAGGCCCCGACGATGCATGCCGATTCACAGGATGGATAGTCGCAATGCATGCACTGAACTTTTACGAAAGTGGACGGCGCACCTTCTTTGCCCCCTTTGTACTCATTGACAACGGTCAGCGCTTCCGTGCTGGGGCGTCGTCGTTCTGTCGAGTGCATTTCAGCTGGGGCCAGGGAGTCCGTGTCTTTCAACATCCCGTGTGCTTTCTTGCACGCCGCTTCACAACTCCGACAACCGACGCACGCGGTGAGATCAACAAGTACACCCATTCGATCCGCCGGAGGAATCCGTGAAGGTCCTGCATGAGCAATTTCCGGAGCGGCCGCGGCTGCAGATCCGAGAGCTGCGGCCTTTAGAAAAGTCCTTCGCGAAGGCATGGTTCCAATGTCATCAGATTTCAAGAAGAGGTTCCTTTTCTCTTGAGTTGGTTGCTCGGTGCTGATCCCTATCAATTTGAGCCCACAATGAAAGGACATGACTGGCACGAAGGGATCTCTCACTTGCTGTGTAAGAAAAATCCGTGCCAGTAGGAATCGGCAATTCCCGTCGCTGACAAGAGTAATCGCTTTAATTACAACTACTTAGAAGGACAAATCGGAGTGTTGAGATTCAAATCGGTGCTTTATGATGATTAGTACAACGAAGTGTGTACAGGGCAGAGGTAAACGTTGTAAGTCGTTATCTTATAATGACATATTGTGTAAATGAATCATTCACACTGTTTTGTTGAAATTGTCAACGGTTTTCTTATTTCAGCAAAACGCCCTAACATATTCTCGGAAGTTGCTCTCCCGAAAGCATATCAACGACTCTGGATCCTCCAATCATAGTTTGCATGACCACTGTGCCGCGATGTTCCTCGACGACTTCTCCGACGATTGCCGCCGATTTGCCAAGCGGATGATCCCTCATCACGCCGAGGATCAGATCTGCGTCGTGCGGATCAACAAATGCAACAAGCTTCCCTTCGTTTGCGACGTAAAGAGGATCCAAACCCAGAATCTCACATGCGCCGCGGACGGGATCCGAGATCGGGATCTTCGATTCATCAATACGGATCCCCACACCGGACGACTCTGCGATTTCGTTGAGCGTGCTTGCCACACCACCGCGAGTCGGATCGCGGAGCACATGGATGTGCCCGCCGGTCTCCAGCATCGCAGCCACAAGATGATTGAGCGCTGCAGTGTCGCTCTGCATGGAAGTCTGGAATTCCAATCCTGCGCGAACAGACATGATTGCGATCCCATGCACAGCAATCTCTCCGCTGACGACGATGACGTCCCCTGGCCGCGCATTGCGCGATCCAATCTCCACGCCGGGAGCTACAAGGCCGACGCCGGAGGTGTTGATAAAGATCTTGTCCCCCTTCCCGCGGTCGACCACCTTCGTATCACCGGTGACAAGCTGAACACCTGCCTTCTCTGCCGCCGACTGCATCGAGACGATGATCTTCCAAAGATCATTCATTGCCAGTCCTTCCTCGATGATGAAGGCCGCGGAAAGATACATTGGACGGGCTCCGCACATCGCGAGGTCATTCACTGTCCCGTTGACGGCCAGCTCCCCTATGGATCCTCCCGGAAAGAAAATCGGGTTGATGACATACGAGTCGGTCGAGAACGCGAACGTCGATCCACCCAGTGGGAACACTGCACCATCGTGCAGCGGATTCAGAAGCTCGTTCCTGAATTGCGGCACGATCATCTTCTGGACAATCTGCTGGCTGAGCTTTCCTCCGCCGCCGTGGGCCATCATGATCTGCGGATAGTCAGAGATCGGGATCGGACATGCCAGACCCATCGCGAAGTCTATTCCATCGCTCTGCTTCTTGTTTTCCGTCATAGCTCCTCATTCATACGAAATCCCGGACAACCTGACGCGTTCATGCAGTATGCTGAACACGCCGCGATTATTGTCTCTTGGGGGCGGCTGCTTCGCGTTTCTTGAGATCGGCTTCGCGCGCCTTGAGCTCCTCTGACTGCTTGTTGAGTTTCTCCTCAAGCTTCTTCATCTCCGCGATCTTTGCATCAAGCTCTTTCTCATATTCAGCCTTGTCCCAATAACCGCGGTCTTCAAAATATCCTTTGAAGAACCAGTTATGCCGCAACGCTTCCATGTTCTCGTCGAATCGGTCAGCTCCATCACGTGCCGCTTCCGCCATCGCAATCCCTTTTCGGACTACAACCATGAGGCTGTCATAGATATCCCGCTCCACAAGCAAAGCCCCGAGCGTCCCTTCGCCATTGTTGATCTTTCCCACAATGTCCCTGACATTGACGACCGTGGAATCCACGTCAGCGACGAGTCTGTCGACGTTGTGTGTGATGCCGTAGAGATTCTCACTTACGCCGCTGACAAACTTTGGAATGTTCGCGAACTCCTCAGCGGTCTTACGAAGACTTGTATCTGCCTGCGCCGTGGCTCGCTTGAGGGCTTTGTAGACATCCTCATCGGTAATCAACTTGCCAAGTGTACCATGACCCGCGTTGACTGCGGCAAGGATCTTCGTAAACTCCGCAGTGGCAGCGCGCGTGTTTGCAATCATCCCCTGAGCATCCTCGATGATTGCAGACAGCCTGAACGGTTCCTTCCCAAGAAGGATGTCCCCATCGGCCGCCTGCTCCGAAGACGCGCTTCCGACACTCAACGATACGAATTTACTGCCGACCAGCCCCTCCTGTTCGATGGAGGCATAACTGTCTTTCTTGATGAAGCTCTGAACATTCTTCCTCAGCTTGAGGTCGATCCGCACTTTGTTGTTCACCGGCGAAATGACGATCCGATCGACGATGCCAACATCGACCCCCGACAGACGGACGGAAGCTCCCGTACGCAGTCCCTCAATGGTCGTGAAATACGAACTCACGCGGAAGCTCTCGCGGAATAATCCTTCCTCCTTTCCGACAAGGAAGATCCCGACCACAACTGCTGCACAACCCAACACGATGAATATCCCGACCCGTATCAGCGATCCTCGCTTGTTCATGTTCGCCCCCTTCGGCTATTCAAAGAAGCTGTGAACGGTTGGATCTTCAGAGTGCGCCAGCTCGTCGAGCGTCCCGCTGGGATGCAGCGTCCCGTCATGCAAGACAGCCGCTGCATCCGCAATGATCCGGGCACATAGCATGTCGTGCGTCACGGCAATCGACGTTGGCTGGTATTGTTCCTGCAAATTCTTGATGAGGATGCTGATCTCACGGGATGTGATCGGATCGAGCCCTGTGGTGGGTTCATCGTAGAGCATGATACCCGGGTTCGTGATGAGCGCCCTCGCCAGGCCGACTCGTTTCTTCATCCCACCCGAGAGCTCCGACGGCATCTTGTCGATCGCGTCCACGAGACCAACGAGTCGAAGCTGCTGCACAATGCGAGCTTCGAGCTCGTCCTTGCCAAGTGATTCCTGCCGCATCAGCGGAAATGCGAGGTTCTCCCGCACGCTCATAGAATCGTACAACGCAGCCCCCTGGAAGAGGTACCCCATGCCCATCCTCAGATGATTCAGGTTGCGTCGGCTCATGCCGACGAGTTCAGCGCCGCCGATGCGCACACTCCCCGCATCCGGCACAATCAAGCCGACAAGAATCTTCAGCAGCACGCTCTTTCCCATCCCGCTCTTACCGAGAATGACGAGCGTTGACCCTTTCTCCACATCCAGGTCTACCGAACTGAGAACGCGCTTCTCTCCAAAAGATTTCGAAACACCCCTGGTCTCGATCATGGCCATACGAGCACCGTAAGCTTCACAAGCACCATGTCGACGAAGATGATGAGCATCGATGAAAGAACAACCGCGGTTGTCGCCGCCTTGCCAACACCCGCTGTCCCGCCCTCTGCATGATATCCCTGATGACACCCGACGATGCCGATGACAAATCCGAAGATTGCCGTTTTAGCGAGACCCGGGACGAGATCGGCAAATGTGAGCGACTGTACCACACTATCCCAGTACAAGCGCCACGACATGCTTGATTCGATCGCGACCGCCACATATGCGCCAAACAGGCCCACGGCGTTTACGATGGCAGTCAGCAGCGGCTGGAGGAGGACGCAGGCAAGCACCCGCGTAACAACGAGGAACTTGTACGGGTCGATGCCCGACACCTCCATCGCCTCGATCTGCTCTGTCACGCGCATCGATCCAAGCTCAGCACCAATGCCGGAGCTCACTCTGCCTGCAACAATGAGCGCCGTGATGACAGGTCCCAGCTCGCGTACAAACGAGATTGCCACCATTGCCGGGAGAAAGGAATCGGCCCCGAACCTGAACAACGTCGGCCGCGTCTGCATTGCGATGATGAGTCCCACAATAAAACCTGTGATGCCCGCCAACGGCAGCGAACGCGACCCCAGTTCGTCAAGGTGACGCCGGATCTCTGCGGGTTCATACGGGGGCAGAAGAACCGAGGGGAAAAACCGGAACGAGAAGATAGCGAGGCTTCCTGCACGTTCAAAGAACCGCGCGATCCCATCCACAAATGAATGAACCTGACCGGCATCATGTGTGATGGATCTGTTCATTCTGCTGGCCTCAGTTGATCGGACGCTGCGGCGATGAGTCCGGGACTTCAGGGAACAGCATCTCCGTCACGAAGATTTCCTGAAACTCCTCGTCCAAATTCAATGCAACATGCCGGCCGAGCGAAGCGATCCGCGCATAGATCGCGGGATCGGGCTGAAACAGCGCAAGCTTTGCTCCGAGCAGCGCAGTGTTGCCTGCCGGCTTGATTTTTTCCGGAGGAACCGGGAGAAGCCCGAGGCGGTAGGCGTTTGCCCGATCGATATAATTCCCAAATGCGCCTGCAAGAGAAACGTTCGTGATGTCTGCCACCGATTTCCCAAGATTCTTCGCAAGGATCTGCACTCCTGCAGCGATTGCCGCCTTGGCAACCTGGAGTTCCCGGATATCCCCTTGAGTGAGTTGCACGGGAGAACTGACATCAAACACCCCGCTCTCCGTCACTATTTTGCCATCCTCCCGGATCTCCTTCGACTGCAACCCTACGGCGATCGCGTCCACCAACCCGCTGCCGCAGATCCCTCTCGGCTCGACATTGCCAATCACTCTGCATTCACGGCCAGCGCCGTTGCCGGAGACTTGCACGATCGCTCCGGTGGTCGCTCTCATGCCCATTGAAATGCACGATCCTTCAAACGCCGGCCCGGCGGCTGTGGAACAGAACAGGAACCCGTCACGATTGCCCACCACGATTTCGCCGTTGGTGCCCAGATCGATGAGCGCAACCAGCTCCTGGCTCGTATGAAGGTTCGTCGCAAGGATGCCGGCGAGGATATCGCTCCCGACAAAACTTCCCAGGCACGGCAGGAAACGCACTTCCCCATTCCCGACTGATTTCCATCCAAGTGCGGATGGATGAAACACCTGCATCCCGATCAGACGAGACTCGAACGGGTACTGAGATAATGGATTGACATCGAGACCGCAGAAAAGATGATGCATCACTGTGTTGCCCACGATCACCACGTCCTGGACCAGACCCGGCTCTATCTTCGCAGAGGCAATGAGCTTCCCAACCAGTCCGTCGAGTTGCGAACGGATCGCGGATTCAAGATCAGGCTGAGCTTTCTCGGTTACCGCATTGAACACGCGGCTCATGACATCAGCGCCAAACCGCCCCTGATCGTTCAGCGCAGTCTCCACCGCCAGGACGTGACCGGTCTTCAGGTCCAGGAGTTGTGCTGCCAGAGTTGTCGTTCCTAAATCGATGGCAATGCCATATCCCTCACGAGGGACAAACTCGAAGCTCGTGTCATCTGCGAGTATCTTCGCTTCCCATTGGGCCAACTCGAGCGTCAAATCCTCCGTGGCACTGCACCGGCACGCCAAGCGCCATCCTTCACCCGCCTCCTTGCGTGAGAGCATGTTTTCCTGCTCTTCCGTCAACGGAAGATGTCCCTCGATCACTTTGACCTTGCAGCCTTCGCAGATGGCGTTGCCGCCGCAAGGGAATTCGACACCGTATGGGAACAGAACGTCGCGCAGCGGAGTGCCACGCTTCACGGTGATTTCATGACCAAGGGGCAATAGAGTTATGCGGACATTCTCAGGCATATTCTGAACAGAGTTCGATGGTGATGGGACGACAACAGATAGTACTCATTATTGTCCACTTTTGAAATCTGCTGCGACACCTACGGGGCGACGAAGAGAAATAGCTCCTTTTGAACATGAAGGAACGTTCATTTCTTCATCGCTCAGTCCTGTCGGCGGGGATTGATTGTTCCGGCTTCTGTCCCGCTGAGAGCTTCCGAAGCAGAAGGAACACGGGGTAGCCGGCGAGGAGGATCGCGGCGCCGACGTAGAGCGATTCCGGCTGCGTCACGATGACGTTACCTGTGATGAAGAGGAGGAACAGGACAAAGATCGCCGGGAGGACCGGATAGAACGGAACTTTGTATGCAGTTCCACTGGGTGAGGTGATTCCCCGCCGACGCAGCACGAAGACCGTCGAGGCAACGAGCGCATTGTTGAGCGTATCAAAAATCATGACGTAGTTCACCAGCCGCTCGAATGTTCCGAGGAAGATAATCGACAGCAGGATGGTTCCACCGAAGAAAAGAAGTGTGAATTCCTGCGTCTGCGTTTTGGGATTGACCTTCATGAAGATTGAAGGCAAAGCGCCGTCTTGCGCCATCGCGTAGTACGAACGAGGAATCTGCATCAATGTAACATTGACGAATCCCAATGCAGAGAGGAAGATTGCGATCGAGACCAGCAGATAGGCCGATTGTCCGAAACACACTTTCGCAACCTCAGCTGCAACGAGCTTCGCTCCTGCAACGCCTTCGATCCCAAGGACACTGACGTACGCCGTGTTGATGAGGAGGTACAAGCCTATGATGATCGCGATGCCGAAGAAGATCGCCCGGGGCATGTTCCTTTCCGGCTCCTTGATGTCGCCGCCGAAATTGAGCGTGCACTGATATCCGCCATAAGTGTAAAAGACTGAAATCAGTCCGATTCCAAGCGCAAGCCAGAATTGATCGTGAACCAGAATCGCAGGGGCCTGGGCCGGTTTGACGCCTGCGTATGTGAACGCAACGAAGCCGAGCATCAGGATCATGCCGATCTTAATCAGCGTGAGAATGTTCTGCGTCCATGCTCCCGTCTTGATGCCGATATAGTTGACGGCCAGCAGAACGAAGACAAGTCCGGCAGCAGTCCATTGGGTGACCACCGGCGATTGCATCTCTTTCGGGAGAACGATGGGCAGCAGGTACTCGGCGCCGATGAGAGCAACGCCGGCGCCTCCGGCACCGTTGACGATTGTTACGTTTGACCAATTCAACATGAACGCCACGGAAGGATGGTAGCACTCGGCCACCACCTTGTAGAACGCCCCAGGCTTGGGAAATCGGGAACCCACCTCGGCGAAGGTGAGCGCTCCGAGCAGACTGATAAATCCTCCGAGAATCCAGGCGGAGAAGAAAATCCACGTCGTTCCGGTGGACGATGCGACCATCGCAGGAGTACGGAATATGCCAATGCCGATAACGAGGCTTACCACGATCATCGTTGCGTCGAACGTCGAGAGCTTTGCTTTTATACTCATATCACCTTCACTCTAATCAGTACGGACTTGATGCGATCCGCGGTGAGTGTGGAAATGGTACGATCCACTTCCGGTCGTGAAGAGAACGGTCGGACCTTGTTTGCCGTTACATGTCACTGCGGGGAGAGGCACGGCAGATGTCACATCCGGTCCCCAGAGAATCGTGTCAGATTCCTCCACGACATCATCCACCCGGTCAAGAGGGATTCGCACGATTCCTTGGCTGCCAACCGGAACCGTAATGTCAACGACCATCTCGTCCGGGTCTCGTTTCCAATTGAGCGCGGCCACCCCGCGGACGGTCTCGACCGACGCGCTTGCACTCGTCAGCCCGGCAAACGCTGGCGGAGCATAACCGATGCGCTTCCAGCCAGGCTCGATTACAGAAATTCCGGCGACCACCCTGTAGAACCAGGCGTCGACACTCCCCAGCATGATATGATTCTGCGAGTTCATTCCTCCGCCGGTGATCTTTTCCCATCTCTCCCACAACGTCGTCGCCCCTTCTTCCACCATGTATCCCCATCCCGGATACGTGCGTTGAGATGCCACCTTGTAGGCCGTTTCCGCATGGCCATAGTCCGTCAAGACATCCAGAATGTACTTCGTCCCAAGAATGCCCGTATCCAGGTGAAAATCCTGATCCGCGATAACACTCTGCAGCAGCCGATCCAAAACATGTGCCGTGAAATCTTCCGGAACCATCTTCAAATGGAGTGGCAGGAGGTTGGACGTCTGCCCGGCCGCCCGGTCAACCGGCGCAAATCTGTTTACGAGATACTCACCATCTCGCAGAAACCGTCGATTGAACGCGTCCTTGATACCCGCGGAGAGTTCCTCGAGCTCTTGTTGCTCCCTGCTGCGGCACAGGATTCCAGCGATCCTCGAAAGAAGAAGTGCATCATGATAGAAGTACCAGGTAGACGTCAGCTCGACTGGAGTTCGTTTTGGTGCAATGCTCCCCGGCGGGCACCAGTCGCCGTATTTCCCGAGAGTCTCGATAACCAACCCGGTCGAATGTGCCTTTAGAAAGTCCACGTACTTCTTCATAGCATCGAAGTGATGATCGAGAATTCGTTTTTCGCCGTAGAACTGATAGTGCTCCCATGCAATTGAAATGAACGCCGAGCTCCACGCCGGGTCTGCCGGGTACAGGCGTCCGGTATAGGGCGGCACCACGTCAGGAAGGCTGCCATCCATCCGCTGCGCAAGCGCGATATCTTTCAGAAACTTGGTGTAGAATGCAGCCATGTTGAAATTGAACATCGATTCTTCGGCCGCGAGGTGAGCATCACCAAGCCAGCCGTGCCTCTCATCCCGTTGACAGCAGTCGGTCGGGATGCTCATGAGGTTCGAGAGCTGGCCGCGGAGCACGTTCGCATGAATCCGGTTCAGCAATGCGTTGGAACAGGTCAAAGTCCCAACCTGCTCAACATCGCTGTGAACAACACACCCCTCGACCGACAGGATCTTGATCCCAACAGGCGAAGCCGAGATGCTGGCGTACCTGAACCCATGATACGTGAACCGCGGTTCATACCATTCCGGGCTGTCTCCTTTGAGAATGTAAACATCAGTGGCTTCCGCAGCCTGGTTGGGAGAAGTATTCAAAGCGCCGTCGTCATGAAGAAGTTCGGCGTGATGTATCGTTAGCTCTGTTCCACGCTCCCCCTTCACACATACCCTCAACCAGCCCGCACAATTCTCGCCAAAATCGAAAACAGTTGTGCCATCGGGCAGCACCGTCTGATGCACGGGAGTGATTCGCCTGGCGACACGAATCGGCGGAATCAGTTGTGACGCGGGATGCGCGGCCGAAACCTCCGTGGCGTTGGACCACGACGAATCGTCTGCTCCTACCTCGTCCCACCCATGCTCCTCAAGCCTGGCGTCGTACCTCTCACCAAAGTACAACCCGTTCTGTTGCAGCGCCCCGTGACTCACCTTCCAGCTTCCATCAGTAACGAAATGTTGGTTTGATCCATCAATGTACTCGACGAGAATTTGCACGATTCCCCGCGGGTGCCCATAGCCGTAGTTCCTGATGTGCCGGCCGTTTCCGAGAATCATCCCTACGACGAACCGCCCTGTGCGGCGGGTTTCCGCCGACGCCGCGAGCTGATCGACAATATCATATGTCGAGTAGAGAGCGAGTCTGGAATAATCGGTTTGTGCAGGGTCGAGCACGCGATCTCCAACCTTCTGTCCATTGACACTCAGCTCGCAGAAACCAAGTCCAGAGACGAATGCACGCGCCCTTTTGACCGGCTTGGCCAACATGAACTCCCGGCGGCAGTAGATAGCGTGAGCGTTGATATAATCGCCGAGATATTCTCCGAGAAGAGTCGTGCCTGGGGAAGTATGTTCCCGGCAATCCGCCTTCGTGATCCAGCTTGCCTGCCATTGATCGTCTTCGAGGAAACCCATCTCGAAGGACGCGATTTCGCTCCAGGAACTCATATTGCCCGCGTTGTCGCCCCATTGCACGCGCCAAAAGATCTGCTGAAAAGAATGAAGAGAGACGCCGGAGTACTCGAGGCCGCAGGACACATCCTCCGTGATCAGCCCGGTGTCCCACAGGTCTCCGAAACCATCGTCGGCGGTTTGACGTGAGGATGCTACAATGACGCGTGCTGCACTTGATGAGCTTGATCTCACGGGATGTGTGAGCACCCAGGAAAGCCGCGGGCGTCTGACATCGACGCCCAGCGGATTCTCAAGATATTCACATCGGAGTTTTATCGGTGGCGGAATCGTCACGCGTGCGGCTCTTCCTGCATAAGAACGTCGGTCCAGTTTGGCTTCTTCGACAGCGATGATCTCACGTGCTGCTCAAAGCCGTCCGTACTCATGGATCGTCTCGTACATCGCAACGATGTTCGCCGTCGGCGTGATCGGCTGAAGGTTATGGCATGGCGCACAGATCCACCGCGCGCCGGAGAAAATGCGGATATTTTCAAGGACTTCGGCACGGACTTCTTCGACGGTTCCGAACGGCAGCGTCTGCTGGTTATCCATCGCCCCGTGAAAGATGATCTTCCGTCCGAAGTCACGGACCAGCCCCTCGCGTTCCATGCTCGCGCAGCGCCATTGGATGGGATTGAGAAGTTCGATACCCGAGATGTTGATAAGATCAGGGATCACCTCTTTGACATCGCCGTCAGTGTGATAGAAGACCCGGATCCCGTAGCTCTTCGCGAGATCAGCCATCTTTTTCTGATTCGGCAGGATGTATTTCCGGATATCCTCGATGTTCATCAGCAGACCGCGCTGACCGCCGAGATCCTCTGCAAGATATGCGATGTCGATGATCCCGTTTCCAATTTCGAAGAGACGCTGATTCAGTTCGTAGTGATAGTTAAAGATGTGATCGAGCGCCGCTTCGAGCAGCTCCGGATATTCAAGAAAGTCCATGAGCCCCTGTTCCAGCCCGCGCAGTGCGCAGTAGAGAAGGAACGGTTCATATTCGCCGCACCGGACGAAGCGATGACGCGGGACATTCTTCACGATATCCCTGAACGCGTCGAAATCATGATCGGCGGCACTCGGCCATTTGTACGCGTGCACTTCCTCGACGGATGTGAATCCGGCCAGCGGGTGCGTATCGAACTCCTCGTAGCTGCCGGCGCCGTAATCCATGATTCTTCGGCGCAGCCCCCAGATATCCGCTTTTGGATCGTCCGGATGGTGCAGTGTCAACCGCGGAGCTTCGATCTTCGTCACGCCGTCGATGTTGAGCTTGTTATAGACTCCTTCCAGGTCGCTGCAGCCAAGCTCCCTCTTCAACCTCTCGGTTACCTCATCTGTAGCCCAGTAGTCTGTGGGTATTCTGTCCGGCTTCTCGCCGGCGAATATTGCGAGCCAACGTTCTCGTGGTGTCATGCGTGCTCCTCAGGATCGATGGCTGAGAACGGTTTTCTCGTACTGATGCACCTCCGCTATCCACTCTTCACCTGCCGGCACACCCGCTGTCATGCAGTAGTATTCCCATACGGCTCCGAGGGGAAGCGTGCGCGCTTCTTCGAGGAGCGCCAGGCGGCCAAAGTTGTCTCCAGCCCGTTCGTAGGCGAGAAGCTTTTGTTGAGGCTCGAGCATCGCTGCCAGAAGCGATTTGAGCGTCGACCTGGTCCCGATGACCCAGGCACCGATCCTGTTGATGCTGCCGTCAAAGAAATCGAGGGCAATATTCACGCGTGAGAGGGCGTTCGACCGGACAATTTCTTCTGCGAGCGCCCTGACATCGTCATTCAGGATGACGACGTGATCGCTGTCCCACCGCACGCCACGGCTCACGTGAAGCAGCAGCTCATCGAAGAACTGCAGCATCGCAGAGATCTTGTCTGCAACCGATTCAGTCGGATGGAAATGCCCCATATCAAGGCAGACCATCTTCTTGCGCGACAGCGCATAACCCATGTAGAATTCGTGCGATCCGACAACGAACGCCTCGCTCCCGATTCCGAACAACTTGCACTCAACGGCATCTTTCATCTGGCTCGAGGGATACGGCGCGGCGAAGACTTTGTCGAGGGAATCGATAAGATGGGCCCGATAACCAAAGCGATCCACCGGATGATCCTTGGTTCCGTCCGGTATCCAGAGATTGTGGATGCACGGACTTTGAAGTTCGCGCCCCATCACAGCGCTGATCTCCCTGCATCGTTTTGAGTGCTCGATCCAGAAATCGCGGATTCCCTTGTCGGGATGGCTCAGCGTGAAGCCGTCATCGGCTTTCGGGTGAGAAAAACACGTTGCGTTGAAGTCCAGTTTCAGACTATGCTGTTTGGCCCAATCGATCCAGCCGGCAAAATGCGCAGGGGTGATCTGATCGCGATCGACAAGCTTCCCCTGGAATTCGCCATAGATCGCGTGAAGGTTCAGCCTGTGCCTGCCCGGAATCAGGCTGTAGGCCTTCAGAAGATCGGCGCGGAGCTCGTCTATGGAACGAGCCTTCCCGGGATAATTGCCGGTTACCTGGATGCCGCCACCCGACAACGACGCCGCGGGTTTTTCGAATCCCCCAACATCGTCCCCTTGCCAGCAATGAAGGGACAATGAAATCCGGGAAAGGGCTTTTATGACTTCCTCGGTGTCGACACCGATGGAAGCGTATCGCTCCGTTGCAAGCTCGTACGACTTTCGAATACTCGTCTCATTTGGCATGCGGTTACCCCTCGACGTGCACTAGTGACTCATGATTGTTAACTGTTGATACCGACCATATGCTTCTTGCCACTGACCTGTTTCCTGCGGCCTGTATGTTACGGGATCGAACGAGTGCCGCACGACAGTACGAATGTCCTGGAGCGAGCCGACGTGACCCGCTGCCAACGCCTGCACCATGATGTTGCCGATTGCCGTGGCCTCGACGGGTCCGGCGATGACGGTCGTGCCGGTCGCATTCGCTGTGTATTGACAAAGCAGAGCGTTCTGAGCTCCACCACCGATGACGTGGATACGATTGACTGCACGCCCGGTAAGCTGCTGCAACTGATCAAGAGTCTGCCTGTACTTCAGCGCAAGGCTCTCAAGAATAGCTCGAACAAATTCACCATGCGACGCGGGCGCTGGCTGACCGCTTTTCCTGCAGTACTCCACGATCGCCGCACTCATGCTGGCGGGATTGAAGAAACCCTCATAGTCGGGGTTCAGCAACGACCTGAACGGCGCCGCGTTCTCCGCAAGGCTCACAAGCTCACTGTATTCGTACTGCTTCTCCGATGCCCACTCTTTCCTGCATTGTTGAAGCAGCCACAGTCCCATGATATTCTTCAGGAACCTGAACGTCCCCCCGACTCCCCCTTCATTCGTGAAATTGGACCGGAGTGCATCGTCCGTGATGACCGGTTGTGGCAGCTCGCTCCCCATCAAGGACCATGTCCCGGAGCTGATGTACGCCCAGTCCGAGCCCTCTGCAGGTATTGCGGCAATAGCAGATCCGGTGTCATGAGAAGCAACCGCCGTCACAGCGAGCTCACCAATCCCTGCTTCATCCGCGATGGAACGCCGCACTGTTCCAAGTCGTGTCGCAGGCTGAACAATCTCCTGCATGATCGATGGGGAGAGATCCATCGCTGATAACAGCTCGCCATCCCATCGCTTCGACCGCGGGTTATACATCTGGGAAGTTGTGGCAAATGTGAATTCGCTCGACGTCGTGCCGGCGAAGAAATAATTGAAGATATCCGGCATGAACAGAAGCCGCGCAGCGTCCCTGATCAGATCGGGTCGCTGTACCGACGTGGCATAGAGCTGATAGAGCGTGTTCAGTTGCAAGAACTGGATGCCCGTCAGTTCATACACTCGCCTCTTCGGAACAAGCTCGAAGAACTTCTCCATCATTCCTTCCGTCCGATGATCGCGGTACGCGAACGGAGGCATCAGAAAATCACCACCGCTCCTCTGCAGACCGAAGTCTACACCCCATGTGTCCACGCCAAGGCTTTGCGGTCGTGCCCCCAGTGCAGCACAAGCCCGCAATCCCTTCTTCATCTCTCCAAACAAACCGTCGATATCCCAGTGAAGGTGACCATCAACGGTTTTCATTTCATTCGCAAATCGCGTGACCTGTTGGATTGATAACTTGATCCCAGCGAGCGTGCCCAGGATGGTTCTCCCGGATTCGGCACCTAGATCAAAGGCGATAAATGAAGAAGTGTCCATTACGATTTCGTCGTGAGTGGTTCGTCCGGTTCAGTGATCCTTCATAAAGAGCCCGCCAGTCTGCTCCATCCAATCCGCGATACGCGTGACTGCGCCGCCCACGTCGTTATCCGACACATCAAGAGCAAGACTCGGCAGCATCGATTGTTCCACCAACTCACGCAGACGTTCCTGCTCACGGATGAATTGTTCGAGGTTGTCGTACTGCGACGGATTTCCCGACACCTTCAGTCGCTCGCTCCTCGCAGCGCCGAACGATTCGGGCGACCGATGACAGAAGACATGGCGAAAACCCAGGGGCAGGAGCCGCTCTTCAAGCCAGCGAAAATCATAGTTCGTGTTGTGTGCCTGAAGCTGGTACATCTTGGTCGACAGATGGAATCGATCGACGATCCACGAATAGTACCGCTGAAGCTCAAACAGCCGGGCCCATGTGGCGTACGCCTCCATGGCCAAAGGTTCTTCGTGAACTTCAAAGTTGATCAATCCCCTTCCCCAGGGGAAATTGGTGAACGCGCACCACTCCGATGAGATGAGAGGAGAATGGTAACGATACTTCCTCGGCCCGACAATTCTCGGGTGTTCGTTGAGTGCAAACGCGATCTCCGTTTTCAGGGTGAGACGCGTTCCTTCAAGAATAATTTTCGGACAGAGCTTCGTCGACATTGATCCTGTCGTTCTCCGAATGAATCAACCCCAACGTTTGACTGCTTCACGAAGCAGTTGGAGTTTCTCGCGCTCAACGCGCGGAGCTACAGAACACGCGGTGCTGAGGATGAACCCGCCACGTTCCTTTCCGATTTCGATCCGCCGGCGCGCATCCGCAAGGATGGCATCACGTGTGCCGCGGAGCAACGTGTTCACCGAGTCGATGTTCCCCTTGATGAAGCCGCGGCCCCGAATTCTTTGAATGGCGTCCTCCAGTTCAACATTCCCCAGCGGAGGAGGATCGAGACATTCGATTCCACTGACACCTGCATCAAACATCAACTCCAACCGATCGGAGATTGCTCCGCAAGTGTGCGTGTAGATATGTTTTCCCTCTCCACGGACCGCACCCGCGATCTCCGCCTCGAACGGGAGCACGAATTCCTTGTAGAATGCAGGCGATATAAATCCTGAACCGGCGAATGGCGACGACACTTTGATCGCATCGATGTCCTCGCGACACATTCCAACCGCCAGATCCTTCACCAGGCGCGTGAAGTATGCCAGTATTTCCTTGCTCTTTTCAGGCTCCGTCATGAGCCCGAGCAATCCCTCCTCGTGGCCAAAGAGGTCCAGGAAGTAATCAAACGGAGATGTAATTTCTCCATGGACTGAAAACCCGGGCCCGACCGCACGCCGCACCTTCCCGAACACGTCAAATCGATGCGCCTGGTCGATGGAAAAACGAAGTCCTTGAGAAACGGGGATATACTCCAGCGTAGGCGGAAGGGATTCAACAGAACAGTCTGCCACCCCGCCATGGCGTTCGACTTCAAACATCGGCTGAGGTAAATCGTAGCGGAGATAGCGGAACTTGCGCCCATCGGTCCATGCGATGACTTCCCCCTCCTCCTCTTCAAGGCGCGACTGGATGCCGGATCTCCAATCCCGTTCGTGGCCGTGAAGGCTTACGAGCACTCCGTCAAAATCATAGATCGAACGGAGTTTGACGAGGCCGTCGACGTACGTATCTTCATCATGCCAGAATTCAGCCGGGGACACGTCCAATTGCAGAAGCATGTGTCCGATGCTGAACTGACACATCAATGGAACACGGTCCGGAATTTCCAGGTCCATTGCCTGCCGGATTCTCTCGCGCGGAGTGCTCATCCATTACCACAGTAAACAATCGATGTAAGTTGACTGCGCATCGGAGTCTAGAGCGATCCGCCGAAGATGTATGCGATGCTCATCGAGAAGTCGAAACCATCGAAGTTGCTTCTCGCACCAACCGCGGAACGAAAGCTCGCCATCGTGTTGTAGCCTGCAGCAACACCAAGCTTCACCGATGAGCCGGGATACGCATCCAGACCCACTCCCAGCCTTCCACCGACAACTGACTCGGAGTGCGCTGACTGCAGCAGAAGCGAATTGTCCGATTCGAATCCCATAAACGATCCCACACCGACGGCGACGTAGGGTCTGATCAGGTCTTCGGGTGCGGGCTCGGGGACAACATACCTGATCCCAAACAGAAACGATGCGAGACCGCTGGAATTTTGCTTGACGATCGCCGGACTTGCCAGAACCGCCGTCGAAGTTTGGCTCGACAGAAGTGCACCAGCGACAGTGATGGCAACATGTTCACGCATCCAGTAGCAGTACGTCAATCCCCCGACGAAACCGCCGGCTTTCGCGTCCTGCGTGATTCCCGAAAAGCTCAGCTGTTGGCTGGCATTCATGTTGTTCCAGAATCCGATGTTCAGTTCGAGTGCCGATGATCCGCGCAGCGTGAGAGTTTGCGGATACAGGAGACTGCCCGCCGTTACGAGCAGCAGAAGCAGAATGACGATGAGACGAAGCGCCTTCATAATCCACCTCCCTTGGGGATACACAAGGTCGCTTGATTGTTGTATGTCACGCCGGGTGCTGATCCGTGATGCGGGCCCGACCAAAGTGGTAGTAGGCTGCGCAGGCCCCTTCCGGTGAAACCATCGGGGCACCGAGCGGACGCTCCGGCGTACACTCCCGGCCGAACGCCGGACATTCGTGCGGCCGTTTCAATCCTTGCAGCACCTGCCCTGCAATACAGAGAGGTGATTCCTCGGCAGAGACCGCTTCTACATTGAAGATCTTTTCCGCATCAAACTCAGCAAACGCGTCGCTGAGCCCGTAACCGCTCTGCGGAATCGTGCCGATCCCTCTCCATTTCCTGTCGATCGTCTTGAATACCTCCGCGAGAAGTTTCCGGGCAGGGATATTCCCCTCTTTTCGTACCGACCGGGCGTACTGATTCTCCACCACCGCCTTCCCCTCTTCGAGCTGCTTCACGGTCATGTAGATTCCCTGGAGAATATCCACGGGTTCAAATCCGGTTACGACGATGGGAATGTGAAATCGCTCTGCGATTGGCGGATATTCTTCGTATCCCATCACTGTGCACACATGACCCGCAGCAAGAAATCCCTGAATCAGACTCGAGGGGGAAGACAACAGGGCTTCCATAGCCGGCGGTACGAGCACGTGAGAGCAGAGGATCGAGTAGTTTGTCAGGCCGAGTTTCTTTGCCTGGGAAACAGACATCGCGTTGGCCGGCGCTGTCGTTTCAAATCCGACAGCGAGAAAGACGACCTTCTTGCCGGGGTTCTCCTGGGCAACCTTTACGGCGTCCAGGGGTGAATAGACAATGCGTACGTCTCCTCCCTCAGCCTTGACGCTTAGAAGGTCCTTGGACGATCCCGGTACTCTCAGCATGTCGCCGAAGGATGCGAAGATGACATCACGACGTGAAGCAATCGCGATCGCCTTGTCGATGGTTTCAAGCGGCGTAACGCACACCGGGCACCCGGGACCATGCACAAGCCTGATCTCGCCAGGCAGAAGCTCTTCGATGCCGTATTTGACGATTGTGTGAGTCTGACCGCCGCAGATTTCCATAATCGTCCAGGATCGCGTCGTAACCTGCCGGATGAGCCTCGCGTACGATCGGGCTGCAGATTGGTCACGATATTCATCAATGAAACGCATAGGAACTCTGACGTACGTTTGATGGCAACGAGCAGGCGTGCTTGTTCGTATCCAAAATAGAACAACAACGATTCATTGTCAACCAGCCGAAGAAAACGATCATGCATCGACACTACAGCGGAGCATCGCGGGTTCACGTATGAAATGGAGGTCGGACAAGAAAAGAGTACTGCCAGGCGAAAGGATCCTGACAGCGAGTTGGAACTGAATGAAAATGAAGAAGATCTTCTTTGGGATGGAATACGCGCCTAAACGGAGGGCACCGATATCTCATTGAACTCTGCTTCACCAACGAAGCAAACACCCATCAGCGCGCGAAGCGGACTGTACTTCACAGGCTGCTCGGCGGGGAGCAGCCTATTGCTGTGGTTCGGAAGGATTCAGCTCATCGAGCCCACCGTCAATTTCTTGAATCAGTTTCAACGTCTCAAGAGCTTCACTTTCATCCATCCTGCTGATTGCGAAACCGACGTGCACGATCACGTAGTCCCCCAGAGCGACCTCGGGAGTCCATTCGAGGCACACCCTTTTTTCGATGCCTCCGAAACTGACGACACCCATCGTTGGTTGGACATTCGTTTCAATGCTGATCACTTTGCCGGGGATGGCAAGGCACATGACATTCTCCCTTAGTTTTCCGAAGCAGTCTGCAGCTGGGTCTTTGAAATGGCAACACCCGATTCGACAAGGATCGTATCACCAATCCTGGCATCCATGAGGAACGTCAATGAGACATTCATCAACGCACCTCTCACGTTGATCCTTCCCATCGCCATCCCTTCACGAACGTAGATCTCCTCGATGATACCTGATACTAAGTTCATGCAATCCCCTCCTCTGCTCATTTGTTCATTGAACGGTTTGTTGACGATCCTTGATGCGCACAAGCCGGGCTCCGTAGAGCTGACCCAGCGAAATGCCTCCATCGTTTGTCGGAACGCGCTGATGCCAATATGGTTGGAAACCTTCGGCCCGGAGTCTTTTCACTGCCTTCTCGGTCAGGAATCTGTTCTGAAAACAGCCGCCGGAGAGTACAACTCGGTGAATTCCCGCCTCCCTGGCGGTATCGATGATCGACCCGACAAGGGCATTGTGAAATTTCTTGGAGATCATCGAAACCGGCACACATTTGCGTGCATCCGTTCGCACCTCCCGGATCATCGCCGTCCAGTCGACAATGTATGTGGGAACATGTACTTGCCGGGGGGATATCTCGACTGCGCTTGCATCCACTCCATCTGTACGGACAAGCTCGCATCGATATGTTTGCTCGGATGTCTCCCCTGCGAGAGCGTACTCAAGCTCCATCGCAGCCTGGCCTTCAAAACTGTTGCGCTGTCTCAAACCAATGATCGATGCAACTCCATCGAACAACCGGCCGGCACTCGATGTGAGTGGAGAGTGAACCCGGCTCTTCAACATCTGGCCCACCACACTCAATTCAGCGACGGAGAATGCGGCCATGGGAATCGTATCCCGATCCTGAAGCACCTCTGCACCAAGAGCTTCATACAACAGGCTCAGTCCGGTCCTCCTCGGCTCCTTGATTGCTTTCTCGCCTCCCGGAAGAAGGAATGGTTTGAAGGATGCGAAGCGTTCGAAACCGTCATCGCGAGTGATGAGAAACTCTCCTCCCCAGATCGTGCCGTCGGGGCCATAGCCGGTGCCGTCCCACGACACCCCCAGAACCTCGCCGTCGAGCTCGTTCTCTGCCATGCACGAGAGCACGTGTGCATGGTGATGCTGCACCTCGATCACCGTGCCGTCCGCTCTGCGGGCCTCTTTCGTTGAGAAATAGTCCGGGTGCATGTCGGATGCGAGGACCCCTGGAGTCACCTCGTAGAGTGTCTGGAGATCCGCCCTGACCTTGCGAAATGCCTCCAGGGATTGGTGCGTTTCGAGGTCACCGATATGCTGGCTTATGAACGCATTGTGTCCCACCGATACTGCGACCGTGTTTTTGAGGTGAGCGCCGACAGCGAGGATCGGCTCGGTGAAATCCGCCGGAAGAGAGACCGGCAGCGGAGCATAGCCGCGCGCACGGCGCATCACGAGCTCCCTGCCCAGCAGGATGCGAACAATTGAATCGTCGATGTGCCTGACGATCGCACGGTTGTGCACAAGAAAGACATCCGCAATGGCGCCAAGCCGGCGGAGCGCTTCGCGTTCATCGATGCAGATCGGTTCATCCGATAGGTTGCCGCTTGTGGCGACCACGGGATGATTGAGTTCTCTCATCAACAGGTGATGCAGCGGCGTGTACGGAAGCATGACGCCGAGGTAGGGATTCTGCGGCGCTATCGACTTCGCCAGTCCGAGGTTGGACACCTGCTTGCCATAGAGTTCCCTGTTGTCCTTTGCTTGCAGGAGAACAATCGGTGCTTCGGGTGAGGCAAGGAGCCGGCGTTCGAATTCTGAAACGAGACACTCGTCCTCTGCCATTTCAAGCGTCGGCATCATGAGCGCTAGCGGCTTCTCCTCGCGATGTTTTCGCTCGCGCAAGCGGCTGACAGCGTCTTCGCTTCGGGCATCAACCATCAAGTGAAAACCGCCAAGCCCTTTCAGAGCAACGATCCGGCCATCGCGGACTGCTTTCGCTGCGCCGAGCAGAGCGTCATGGTGTCGTCCAACGACGTTGCCCTGAGCGTCCCAGAGCTCCAGCCAGGGCCCACAATGCGGACAAGCTGTTGGCTGAGCGTGGAACCGTCGGTCCAGGGGATCCTCGTACTCCCTCTGACACTCCGGGCACATCGCGAATTTCTTCATCGATGTGTTTGCCCGGTCGTACGGCAGGCGCTCGATGATCGAAAACCGCGGACCGCAGTTGGTGCAGTTTGTGAACGGATACAGATACCGCCGATTGGAGGGATCGAGTATTTCGGCAAGACAATCCGGACACGTGGCAATGTCCGGCAGGACGAGGACAGTTTTTGGACCTTCTTCCCAGCTCTCCCTGATCTCGAATGATGCGTAGCCGGCTGCATCGAGAAAGGAAAACTCAAGACTCTGGACAGACGAGCGGGGCGGTTTTTCGGACTGCAGTCGAAGAAGAAACCTGTCGAGGGCTTCCTTGGGGCCATCGACTTCGACAAAGAGCCCCTGTGGCGTGTTCGCAACCCAACCCGCTACACTCATCTCATGCGCAAGCCGATAGACAAACGGACGAAATCCAACCCCCTGCACGGCGCCGCGGATCACCACCCTCAATCGGACGTTTGTGTTGGTCGATTCGCTCACGCGCGCGCGTCACCCTCTCTTGATTTCATATTCTCCTCAAGCCAGGAGCACCACTCTGAGATGCCGGCCTTAGTCGTACAGGAGGTCTCGAACACCTTCAACGAAGGATTGATGCTCAATGCATTGTTTTTCAGCGCGGGCAGGTTGCAGTTCACATAGGGCAGCAAGTCAATCTTGTTAATCAACAGCGCGGACGCGCGCTGGAACATCGCCGGGTACTTAAGCGGCTTGTCGTCCCCTTCTGTGGTGCTCGCCACCACAACCTTCAGCGCTTCTCCCAAATCGTAGTTGGACGGGCAGACCAGGTTGCCGACGTTTTCAATGATAAGAAGGCGAATGCCGGTCAGGTCGAGATTCTGCATCGCATCCTCGACGAGTTTCGCTTCCAGATGGCACCCGCCATTCGTGACGATCTGCACGACCGGAGCGTTGTAACGCGCGATGCGCTGCGCATCAAAATCGGTTTGAACGTCTCCTTCAATGACTGCCACTCTGACCCGACCGTTGAAATACTCAAGTGTCCGCTCAAGGATGCTCGTCTTTCCCGAGCCGGGCGAGCTGACGAGGTTGATGACAAACATGTTCCTGCCAAGGAAGAATTCGCGATTGCGCCGTGCAATTTCATCATTCTTCTCAAGGACTTTTCGTTCGACAGTGACGATACTCATGGTGTTATCTCGTTAACAGTGTCCAGTTCAATCTCCGTCACCTGAAGTTCTCTGCCGGCGATGATTGTCGTTTCTGTCGCGCCGCATGCCGGACAAATCATGAAGCCGAGATCGTTCACCGACTCCTTCTGGCATGCGTTGCATCGCACGGTGAACGGGATTTGTCTGATCTCGAGATGCGCACCTGACAGACTTGTGTCTGCAGTGATCGCAGTGAAACAGAAATCGAGCGAATCCGCGACGACACCAGAGAGGTCGCCTATGTTCATCCGAACGATGCGGACTTTGTCCAGCTCATTCTCGGCGACACTCTGCTTGACGATATCGACGATGTTTTCCGCAAATGACAGTTCGTGCATGTTCCGGCCCTTGCTTCAGATACTCTCTGGTAATCAGTCAACAAGAATGCCAAGCGCAATTCAGAGCAAAATGAAGAATTTCGGACGGTTAATTCTCGGAAGTGAGAACCTTTTCCACTGTCTCTACAACAGCTGGGAGAGAGGCACGAACAGACGGGGTAAGCTCCGTCGACATCGTTTGCAGGTCTTTAATGGAAACTGTGACAAGGTACATTTTCGGGAGAGAACCAAGAAGAGAAGCGGATTCGAGCAGATCACGAAGCCCGATATCGTGAGCGCTCAAGGTTCTGGGAAAATCGCTCGCGAA
>DATJQB010000267.1:0-10644 GCA_035506075.1 Bacteroidota bacterium
ATAGTGTCACGTTGGAGCCCGTTCGACGTTGTGCCCCGGGTGCCGAGCTGCAGATTGATGTCGAGCGAAGCCTCGGGACCGATCGGAAGCCCGAGGCCTCCCGTGAGAAAGAACTCATTGATCGGTGTGCCGTTCACGACATAGGAGGTCGCGTTGTAGTAGAGGCCGGCCCTGTACGCAGCACGTTTCCAGAAGGGCTCAAGCGGTCCCCCCGGCAGTGCTTCAAAGCCGGCACCGATGCGCGTGGAGTTTCTGAACTCGGGAAGCACAGCACCCTGGAACTTCGCATTCTGCCACTGCTGATGATACATGTCGGCAGTGAAGACATATTTGTTCTCGACCTGATAAGCAAGTCCGAGGCCGTACGCAAGGGGAAGATCCGTCTTGCCCGAATTTGTGTAGGTCGTATCGGTGGACACGGATGTCGTCAGCACACTTTCACGGTTGACCGACAGTGTTGTGGGAGTCGAAAGAATGAACCCGATCGTCAGCGGCTGAAGGGCTTTCGAACCGAGCAGATCGCCGACCCCTTCATATAATCCCCCCAGCGTCACATTGAACCCCGCGTAGAAATCGGATCGCTCGATTTCGCTGTTCGTGAAGCTTGCGTCCTGAAACGTGAAGTTCACAGCCTGCCGGATGCGGCCGTGCACGTAGTTCAGTTTCGCCCCCAGCGTCAGCTTGTTGACAGGGGAGACGCTGCCACCGAGAGAAAGCAGCGAGAGGCCTCCTGTGCCGTAGAAGTCCTGGCGCACGATGGTATCCTGCATTTGCGTGGCATAGTTCACCGATGAATACGGTGACGCTTCGAGCACCGCCGCGATATTGTATTCCTTGTCGATGGGAAAACCGAAAGCCGCTCCTTTGAAGCTTCCCCGGGCAAACCGCCCGCTCTCGAGATCATCCGAGGAGCTGAAGTTCGAAAATTCATATCCTCCGGTGAAACGAGTGTACTGAATTTTCCCGATCGCCGCCGGATTGAGAAGGTTGAGATAATTACTCCCTGAGAGCGCTATGCCGGCGCCCCCCATCCCGTCCAGCCGGCTGCCGCCATATCGCACAAGGTCGCCCACGCCAAACCGGGAGTAGGTGGAGCCTCCCGCGAGCGCCTGTCCGCCGATGACCAGGAACGCCGCAACAATGGAAAGTGAACTTTTTGCTATCCGAACTCTGCTCATTCGAAGTCCCGCCCGCTCTTATTGTAAGACGGAGTAAATGATCGTCAATTTTGGTTTCACTGCGGCGCTCGATTGTGCGCCATAGAAAGAAAAGAGATCCAACGCGAAGCTCTCATTGTATCCCGCAATGGCGAGGCGCTTCAACACGGAGCCGCGCACCCAGCGCTGCACCATCGATGCTGCGGGGAACTGGTACACTTTGGAAGTGCCCACCTGCACCGGAGTCCCGATTTCGAGGATGTATGTCAGCGTCGTACCATCGTCGCCGGTGAAATAGACGTACGCGGAATCGACTGTGTAGTAATTAAACTGGGACTTTGGCGCGTCGAGCGTCAGCTCAAGCACCGCTTTGTGGATCGCTGCGTGGTTGGGAACGCTGCTGACATCAAATTCCAGGTACCCGCGGTTTGCGCTGCCGTTCTGAACCCAGAGGTGAGTGCTGTCGGCTGCCCACGAGGATGTAATGCCTGTTGTGACGTACCGATTCGTGCCCGTGTTGATGATCGTTGTGTCGATGTTGCCGGCGACATCCCTGAACCGGAGGAGAAGTTTCGGACCGGCCGACACATCGGAGATTGTAAAGGAGCCGAACCCTTTGACGACACCGGTATTGGTCGGTTTGAGAAGCAATCCGAAATTCGTCAGCGTTGTGTCGCTGTACGTTCCCCAGGACCGGATCATGTTTGTATCAAGAGGGATTGAAATGATTGAAGTGTCGCCGATCGGGCTGGGATTGAACACGCCGCATGGCGAGGTGTTGTAGAAGCCGGCGGCTTTCAGGGAATCGATCGTCAATGAATCGGTCTCCCATCCGGCAGTAATCTGGTGGACGGTCATCGAGAACGGCGCAAGCGTATCACCAAAATGATACACCGCTTGGAGAACGAGTTCTGCGCTCACAATGGGATAGTTCTTCGCAGTATCAGGTACCGAAATGAACCGGAACAGGCTCCAGCACTGGAGATTGTTGACGTTGCCGATCAACATGCGGGGAGCAACCGACGTGGCCGGAATAATCGGGCCATTGAAGCTCCGTGTCGCCGTGACAATGGCGGTGTCCAGGTGAAGCAGGTCCGCCTGCGGGAGAAGCTTTGCTCCAACGGTTGTAGGAGTCTCGGAACATCCCGTGAGGAACACGACGGAAAGCACAAACACGAACAATGCGAGGGTCAGCGATCGTACCACTTGTACTCCAGAGAATTTCATGAACTGTGCAAACGCGATTGATGCTTGTGCGTCAACATCTCCTTGATATGGAGCCACGCCTCGTATGCATCCTTTGCAACGAAGTCCGTGCAGTGTGCTTTGTTGCAATCCTCACGCTCAACGGCTCCGTATCCTGTCAGGACAAGTGCCGTCGTGCAGCCGGCGGCTTTTCCAGCCTCCATGTCGATACACCGGTCGCCGATGAGAAAGGACTGTGAGAGCTTGATGCCGAATTCCTTCGCCGCCTTCTTCAGCATCCCTGGCTTCGGTTTGCGGCAAGAGCAGGATTTCTTGTAGGGCGTCTGGCCGTACTCCGGGTGATGGGGACAGTAGTAGATAGCGTCAACCCGGGCCCCTTGTTCCTCAAGCATTCCTCTTAGACGCTTGTGGATGGCTTGAAGATCCATCTCAGTGAACAGCCCACGCGCGATTCCGGACTGGTTGGTTATGATGAAGACCTTGAGTCCAAAGTCGTTCGCCTCTCGAATTGCCCGGGCGGCATTGGGGATGAGTTGAAGCTCTTCAGGACGGGAGAGGAAATCCAGCTCGGTGTTCAGAGTGCCGTCGCGGTCGAAGAAAAGTCCAACCTGATCAACCTTCACGCGCTTATTGCTTGAGAAGTTCTTTGTAGAGGTTTACGTACTGCCTCGCGGAATGTTCCCACGAGAAATCTTTCGCCATGCCGTTCCGCATCAGCTTTTTCCACTCTTCAGGCTGCTGGTAGACCTTCAACGCCCGCTGGATGGCCTTCAGCAGCTCCTTTGCCTCGTACTTCTCAAATTTGAAGCCGGTTCCCTTGCCGCTCCCGGTGGAATCCTCCACCGTGTCGTCGAGTCCGCCCGTGGCCCGAACAACCGGGATCGTCCCGTATCTCATGCTATACATCTGGTTCAGCCCGCACGGCTCGTATCTGGAGGGCATGACAAACATGTCGCTTCCGGCCTCGATGAGATGGGCCAGCTCTTTGTCGAACCCAAAGAACACCCCGATGTTCTGCGGATATTTCTTCTGGAGTGCATCGAACTGCTTCTCGGTACTCTTGTCGCCGTCGCCAAGCAGAATGAACTGGACTCCCATTTTCACCAGGTCATCCATGATCTCGATGACCAGATCGAATCCCTTCTGCTCAACGAGGCGGGAAATTGAACCGATGACCGGATTCGTCTCCTTGAAGGGAAGGTTGAATTTTTCCATGAGCGCCCGCTTGTTGTCGAGCTTCGCGTCGAGCGACTTGACATCGTATTTTCTGTAGATGAGATCGTCCGCACCGGAATTCCAAACGTTATAATCGATCCCGTTAAGAATCCCATGGAGATCTTTCTTTCTCCTGGCGAGCAATCCGCTCAGGCCCGCTCCGAAATCCTCCGAGGTCGAAATCTCTTCCGCATATCTACGGCTGACAGTTGTAATCGCGTCCGAGAACTGAAGTCCCGTCTTCAGGAAATTAAACTTCCCGTATGCCTCCACGCCGTCGATGGCCCACATGCTCTTCGGGAGACCCGACTTCGGAAAGCAATCTGCCGGAAATGCTCCCTGGTACGCCATGTTGTGAATTGTGAAGACTGTCTTGATCGGCTTGAGGAACGGATCGTTATTATAGAGTGTCTTGAGATAGACAGGCACGAGGCCGGTCTGCCAGTCGTTGCAGTGAATGATGTCGGGCTGCCAGCCGAGCCGCTTCAGAGTCTCGAGCACGCCCCGGCAGAAGAAGATGAACCGTTCATCGTTGTCCTTGTAGTCCTTCCTTCCGACGGGACTCTGATAAATTCCGTCGCGGCCAAAGTAATTGGCGTTGTCGAGGAAATAAACCTGAACCTTGTCTTTCAGGTTGCTGATGAAGGAGGACTTGACGTTCGCGAGTTCGGTCAGCTTGCCGACCGGGATGGGTATCTCTTTGAGGCGAATGATATCGTGGAGTTTGTACCGCCGCTCGCTGATAAACCGGTACCGGGGCATCATGATGCGGATCTCGTGCCCGAGTTCCTTGATTGCCTGTGGAAGCGCACTCGATACGTCGGCTAAGCCTCCGGTTTTTGCAAAGGGGTCGACCTCACTCGACAAAAACAAGACGTTTAGCGGTCTAGACATTGAGCTCCATTATCAAAAATAGATGAAAACCAAGTAAATTTAGCCAAGATTTAGCAGACAAGCAATCAAAAAAAAGGAGTTAGTGAACGAGCGTGATTGACGCTGCCGTTCCTGCAACTCATAAACGTCTCGCAGACACCGAAGTCGCGTACAGCATCAAACGTTGTTGTGACGAACCGGCTCGCATCAAGGCTTATGCTGTAAACTTATCGACGCTGAAGAATGTTTCACTTTGTGAAGGGAGAGCCTTCACGTGCAGTGCTATGCACAAGGCACGGCTTGCGCTTGATACGCCGCACACGGAGTTAGAAAATGCTTGACTCTCTGGAGCGAGGTTTCTATATTGAGTGGAAGAATTTATCAGTCAAGGAGAGATCTATAGCGGATTTGTTAAGGGTTAGTATCTGAGCAAGCTGTGAAGGAAGCTCTTGCTCCGATTCTAAGGTTGTTCGTGGACAAGCCTTTATCAAATCCGAGGGACTCTGGGGTTTTTCTTGCGGCCGGATGAGATGGCATTGTCCAATCTCGTTCGGCTTTTTTCGTTTCTATGAGAACATTCAAATCCATAGTCGCACTTCTCATTTCTTTGGTCGGATTGACTGTTGCCCAACCGTCGAGGGACCTGCGCGTCCTGAGCGAGACGGCCACGTCCATCGTGATCGAGTTCGTGCCCGCGTATACGAACCGCGTTGTCACTGGGGTCAGCGGGAAGCGCTACACTCTGTACGATTTTAACGGGTCGATCGTCGAACAGGGGGCGCCCGGCTCGCCGCGTCTCCCGTACAGGCCGGTCACAATCAACATGCCGACAAAGAGGTTCTCTGTTCAGGTGATCGCACAGGACTACGACGATCTGACAGGGGTGAGCCCGGCGAGTCAGCCCTCCTGGAAATCGTTGAGCCAGTTCGGAGCCAGCCCGGTATATGACGCGCCCGATCCTAAGTTTGCAGCTGCCGAGAGGATGCCGCTGCAGATCGCCGAGTTGGGAAACATCAGGCAGGTACGTGGCGTGATGCTGGGAACGCTGAAGCTCTCGCCCGTTCAAGTCGCGCCGGCGGGAAACCAGGTGAGAGTGTACCGTCGGATTGTCGTCCAGATCAATTTCGCGTCGGCAAATGCGAGCCGTCTGCCACTGTCTGCCTTCGCCAAAGGGGCAGTTCCAGATTTCAGTCCCTCCACGACAATGGCAAAAACCGCAAACCTCGCAGGCGATTCTCCGCTCGCGCAGGGCGATTGGTACCGCATGGAAGTGGGAGAATCCGGAATATACAAAATTGATCAGTCCTTCCTCACGAAGGCTGGAATCTCGCTCAGCTCAATCGGCAATATCAACTCGATAAGAATTTTCGGCAACGGGGGGAGGGAGCTCCCGGAGGACCTGACTGCTTCGAGGCCGAACGGGATCGAGGAAATTCCCCGTCTTGTTGTAGACAAGAATGGGAACGGCGTTTTCGATTCGGATGACTACGTCCTCTTCTACGGAAAATCGACTCGTGGTTGGGACTATGCTTCAGACGAAAAAACATTTCACCATTATCTGAATCATTACACGGAGACCGCCGTCTACCTCATGACGTACGGTGGAACGACACGCGGCCGGGGAATGGACTCTCTTGTATCGACGAGCGTCTCCGGCGCATACAAGCCGACCGACTTCCAGTCGAAGTTTTTTGTGGAGCATGAGCTGTACAGCCTTGTGAACTCCGGGCGTCAATGGGTCGGCGAGCAGTTCAACATCGCGACCAACTACTATGTCTTTACGAACAGCATTCCAGGTCTCGTCAGCACAAAGCCGATGCTGTACCGTTTTGCCTTCTTCAGCAGTTCGACGTCCGTCGACTCGTTCGTTGTGCAAGAGAACGGAACGACGCTTGGTTCCATAGCAACCTATCCCATTGACGTCACATCGATCACCGACGTGAAGGCATACCAGGCGCCGGTTCTTGAGTTGGCGCGGACCGGATCGCTTCCGAACGACAAAAGCGTTCTGCGACTCCAGTTTGTGACGAGGAATTCCGCGGCTGAAGGAAGACTCGATTGGTTCGAAATTCTCTATCCGAGACGGTTTGAGGCAGACAACGATTCTCTTCTGTTTACGTCCCCCGATACGACAGCTGTCGTCGAGTACACAATTTCGAAGTTCTCTTCCCGTGATATCGTTGTGTTCGACGTGACGGATCATAAGAACGTGAAGCAAGTGACAAACGTGTCGTTCGATCAAGCCGATGCGTCGCTCGCCAGGTTCCAGGTTCCCCAGACGGCCGGCAGTGTGAGGGAGTTCATAGCAATCGGTCCGAAAGGATTCCGGACTGCCGCAAACGTGAAACGTGTCGCGAATTCGAATCTCCACGGGTTGAGCGGAGGCGCGGACTTTGTCATCCTCTCTCCTCCCGAGTTTCTCACTGATGCCGATCGATTGCGGGCACACCGGGAACAGGCGGATCAGCTTCGCTCGCTTGTCGTGAACCTCGACCAGGTCTACAACGAGTTTTCCTCCGGCATGCTCGATCCAACGGCCCTCCGCGATTTTTTGAAGTACACGCAGACGACATGGGCGATCAAGCCCCAGTATGTTCTTCTGTTCGGTGCAGGAAGCTTTGACTACAAGAACATTCGATCACTTTCTCCGCGGATATGGGTGCCGCCGTACGAAACCCTGGAGTCGAATGTCCAGATCTCAACGCTCGCGACCGACGACTATTTCGTGACGCTTGATGCCGACAATCCGTGGATCTCCATACCGATTGGCAGACTTCCGCTCCGTTCGACCGACGATGCGAAGAATATGGTCGACAAGATCATCACGTACGACACATCAAAATCGTTCGATAGCTGGCACAACAGGATCACGTTCGCCGCAGATGATGGGTTGACGACAACAGGGGACGATGGCAACATCCACACAAGTCAGGCGGAGACCCTCGCTCAGGACTACACCCCTGATTCCTTCGACAAGAGGAAGATCTTCATCGTTGAGTATCCGACTGTGAACACCTCCACCGGCAGGACGAAGCCGACTGCGAACGTCGCAATCGACGACGCGATCAATCAAGGGACGGCGATCCTGAGTTGGACCGGCCATGGCAACACGCAGCAGTGGGCACACGAGAAGGTCTTTGCGGTCGACCAGGATTTTCCGCTCCTGCACAACGTCGGGAAGTTGTTCTTCCTCGTCGCGGCGACATGCGATTTCGCCCGCTATGACTACGACAAGGAAGTCAGCGCCGGAGAAGAGCTGGTGCTTATGCAGAATCACGGCGCGGTCGGAACGGTAACGCCAGACCGTGTGGTATTTTCTCAGGACAACGCATATCTGAATCAACGGTTTTACCTGCACCTGTTTCAATCCGACAGCCTGGGGCGGCCGGTTCGGGTGGGGGACGCGATGCTTGCAACGAAGCAGGAGCTGTATGGGGAGAACGACAAGAAGCATCATCTGCTGGCCGATCCCACGATGCGCCTGGGAGTTCCGCATGCCTCGATCACGGTCGACAGCATCAACGGGCAGAACAAGTTCGCGCTTGTGATTGTCGGCGCGTTGGGAAAAGTGAAGGTGTTCGGTACGCTCCGCAAAGCATCGGGGGTTCCTCTTCCGTCGATCCAGGGAAAGGCAATTCTTGAGGCGTATGACGCCAAACGAAAGATCCCGGTTCCAGACTGGGGGGATTTCTATTTTGTGACGAACGGAAGCCTGATTTATCGCGGCGAAGTTTCTGTCCGGAACGGTGTCGTCCAGGGGACGTTTCCCATCCCGAAAGACGTTTCGTACGGTGACGACCGATCGCGGGTGAATCTGTATGCGTGGAATGATTCGACCGATGCCGCCGGCTACACCGAGAATATCTCAATCTTCGGTACGTCGACTGCCGCGATCGACACGGCCGGTCCGACGATGAAAATCTATCTCCAGGATCAAACGTTCCGCCCGGGGGATGTCGTGAGCCCTGACGCCAGTCTGATCGTCGATCTTACCGACAGCAGCGGCATCAACACATCGACGGCAGGAATCGGACATAAACTTCAGGCGATCCTTGACGGCTCGCAGCAGGCGATTGACCTGACCGACTACTATCGCGGCAACCTCGACACGTACCAGAGCGGTCAGGTTGTCTACCCGTTTTCGAACCTTGCAGAGGGACGGCACACGCTCGCGGTAAAAGCGTGGGATACGTTCAACAATGCAGCGAGCTCGGAAACTTATTTTGAAGTGCATGAGACTTCACCGTTGTCGATCTACAACGTCGTCAACTTCCCCAATCCATTCGCCCGGTCGACAACGTTCACGTTCCAACGTGCGTCGGCCGATCCGATTGATGTCGAAGTGAAAATCTACACCGTTGCCGGACGGCTCATCCAAACGATCGACGCTCCGTCGGTGTCCGATCGATTCGTCCAGATTCCCTGGGATGGGCGCGACAGGGATGGATCGGAGTTGGCGAACGGTGTCTATCTCTACAGGGTGATCGCGAAGTCATTTGACAGGACTTCGACGAGCGAGGCGCTGGGAAAAATTGCAGTGCTGAGGTGACGATCGGGCAGGTACTTGATAACCACTGAGATGTGCAGAAGCACGACACGCGTCGTTTCGTCCCATCACACGGCCTGATCCAGTGGCCGGGCGATCGGGGATGGTTAGGTTGAATATCACTCAAAAAAAAGCGAATTTACGTTATCGGCATTTCATTTCTTAGGAGGATGTTTGTCATGGTGAAGAAAATCTCTGGGTTGGCAATCGTGCTGTGCGTTGGTTTCGTGCAGATGATGAACGCCCAAGTCTCGACGTCAGCGGTTCCGTTTCTGATCATCGCACCAAACTCGCGCGCCAGCGGCATGGGGGAGGCCGGCGCAGCGCTCGCTGACGACGCATCCGCACTCTATTGGAATCCGGGAGGACTCGCGTTCCAGCAGGGACAGGAGATCAGCATTTCCCATGCGAACTGGCTGCCGGCGTTCAATCTGCCGGATCTCTACATTGACTATCTCGTGTACCGGCGTCCGATGCCGCAGCTGGACGGAAATATCGCCGCGAGCATCACATTTCTGAATCTTGGGACGTTCACGCAGACGCTCAATGACCCGACACCACTGTCAACGTTCAATGCGTATGAATTTGGGATCACCGTCGGGTACTCGACCAAGCTTTCGGAGGAACTGGGACTCGGCGTCAACGCACGGTTCATTCACAGCCGCCTGGCACCGTTTGGAACTGCTGACGAACAGGGGGTGGGCATCACATCCGGGTTCTCCTTCGACGTTGGCATGCTTTACAAGCCGAAGGCGCTTGAGAGTCCCTTCACCGGTCTCGATATCGGCGACCATTTTACCGCCGGGTTTAACCTTTCCAACGTCGGACCGGCGATAAGCTACATCGACCGTGCCCAGGCCGATCCGTTGCCGACCAGCCTTCGCCTCGGCGTTGGCTACAAAATCATCAACGATGAATACAACAAGCTGACGGCAATTGTCGACGTCACCAAGCTGCTTGTCAAAAAGAATGCTGACGGTACGAGTGATCCGTTCTACAAGGCCCTCTTTACTTCGTGGACCGACAAGCCGCTCAGCGAAGAGTTGCGGGAATTTGATTCGTCGATCGGTCTCGAGTACTGGTACAACAACTGGATCGCTCTGCGGGCGGGATTCTTCTACGAGGATCCGAACTACGGAAACAGGAAGTTCATGACCTTCGGCGCAGGCCTCCGGTACGACATTTTCGGGTTTGACTTCAGCTACATCAGCACGTTCGAACAGCAGCATCCTCTTGGCGAAACACTTCGCTTCACCCTGCTCATTTCGTGGGGAGGTCAATCGTAAGCAGTCGTCCCTCTCACACAGCGAAGTGGAGTCGTATGCCAGCACGTAGCCTTGCTGTTTGGCTCACCCTTTTTTGCACTGCGGCAGTTGCACAGGTGCACCCTCCTTTGAACTCCAAAGGAGGGCGCCCTCGCATCGCACTCGAACGCTCCGGCGTCGTCCAGACCTTCAGGTCTCCCGTATCATCGCAGGCGTCCGCTGCCGATACCATCCGTATCCTGGCCGTCATGATCGATTTCCAGACGAGCCCGAACAGTTACACGACGGGAGACGGACATTTTCTGCTCACGCCGCCGACGTCCACGAACGTCATTGATCCTGCACCTCACGACTCATCGTACTTCGCCTACAAGCTTCAGTT
>DATJQB010000268.1:0-8943 GCA_035506075.1 Bacteroidota bacterium
CACTGCTGGATACAATTGGATGGATGGCATCGGCCCGAAAGACAAGCGTCCTGTTCGCAAAGAACTTGCCTGGGGATGGCTCGAGACGAATCAGGTCGGAACGGACGAGTGGATCAAGCTGAATGCAGCCATTGGATCGGAGAATGTCGTGTGCCTCAACTTCGGCACCGGCACGATCGACGATGCCAGGTACTGGCTGGAGTACTGCAATTCAGAGCCCGGGAGCTACTATGCAGACCTGCGCGCAAAGAACGGGAACAAGAAGCCATATGGTTTGAAATACTGGGACCTCGGGAACGAGGTCGACGGCGAACCGTGGATCATTGGCTACAAAGACGCAGACGATTACTGCAAGATGGCCAAGGAAGTCGCCAAGATCATGAAACTTGTCGACAGGAACATCTCGTTGATCGCCAGTGGTTCGTCCAACTACACTGCCGACGGGAAATGGGTTGATCGAAACCTGAAGGTGATCACTGAGCTGAGGGATGTCGTGGACTATGTCTCCATCCATCGGTACTGGGAGAACTCCCCCGACTACTACACCTTCATGGGGCAAAGCGCGATGGACATGGAGGAAAAGATCACGGTGCCGGCAAACATCATTGCCACCGTCAGGGCGAAATACAAGATCACGCGACCCATCTACATCTCCTTTGATGAGTGGGCGCCGTTCGGCAGAGGATTGCTCCCCACGCTGGCCGTTGCACAATGCTTCAATTCGTTCGTCCGCCATGCTGACGTCGTGAAGATGGCGAACTTCACCATGCTCCCTTCCATCCTGGATCAGGACAGGGAGAAAGGACCGTTCAAATCGCCTCTCTTCTATACGATCAAAATGTTCTCGAACAACTGTCTCGGCAATTCTCTGAACGTAGCGGTACAGTGCGACACCTTCAGCACAAGCGGCTACTATAAGAATATTCCGTATCTGGACGTCACCAGCGTCTACGCAAAGGAATCGAAGACGATCGTCATCAACGTCGTAAACAGGCACAAGGACAAAGCGATCGCCACTGAGATCGTCAGCAGCTCGGGGCCTTTTACTGGGAAAGCTTCTGTGGCGGAAATCAGCAGCGAGGACGTCCAGGCGCCGTACACATTCGACAGGCAGAAGCAGTATGCTCCCGTGCCGAAGGAACTGGAAGTGAACGGAACCAGGTTCACGTATACGTTTCCGGCACACTCGTTCACGCAGATCACAGTGAAGATCGACTAGCGGGGAGAATCTTGAACAAGTTGATCATATCCGTATTTCTGCTCCTCTGGTCGACGGTGCTCCAAGCTCAGGATTTCAAGTCGTGGGCAACGACGCCGCCGATGGGGTGGAATAGCTGGGATTGTTTCGGACCCACTGTCATAGAACAGGAAGTCAGGGCGAACGCCGACTACATGGCCAAGCATCTGAAGGAGTTCGGATGGCAATATGTTGTTGTCGATATTCGCTGGTACGTGGAAAATGACAAGGCACATGGCTACAATGAAAACAATCCCATCATGACCGTGGATGAGTACGGGAGGTTTATTCCGGCTGTCAACCGGTTCCCGTCTTCCTCTGGTGGCAGGGGATTCAAGCCGCTTGCTGACTATTGCCACGGGTTAGGGTTGAAATTCGGCATTCACATCATGCGCGGCATCCCCAGGCTGGCGGTTGAGAAGAACACGCCAATTCCCGGAACCAGGCAGACTGCGCGGGGAATCTACAGCGCAGCCAATTCGAGTCCGTGGCTCCGTGACATGTACACTGTGGATGCAGGCAAACCGGGAGCACAGGAGTACTATAATTCACTTTTCGCATTGTATTCATCATGGGGTTTGGACTTTGTAAAGGTCGATGACATTTCTTCGCCCTATCACAAAGATGAAATCGAATTGATTCGTCATGCGATCGACAACTGCGGCCGCCCGATTGTTCTGAGTCTCTCCCCGGGACCAACCCCGCTCGAGGAGGCCAAGCATGTCAGCGAGCACGCGAACATGTGGCGAATCATAGGAGATTTCTGGGACAACTGGACGCAGCTCGAAGAACACTTCAAGCTGTTTGAGCAGTGGGTTTCGTCGATGGGCCCGGGACACTGGCCCGACGGCGACATGCTTCCCCTGGGCCGGATCGGCATTCGTGCAGAGCAGGGCGATCCGAGAATGTCAGGCTTCACCAGGGACGAGCAGGTCACATTGATGACGCTGTTCTCGATCTGCAGGTCGCCGATGTTCTTCGGCGGAAATCTCCCTGACAATGATCAATTCACGATGGATTTAATGACGAACAGGGAAGTGCTTTCCGTCCTCCAAAAAAGCACGAACAATAGACTTCTGTTCGATGATCCGGAGACAATCGCGTGGAGAGCGGATGATCCGGTTTCCAATGACAAATACGTTGCCCTCTTCTATGTCAACCGAAAACCGATTCTGGAGGACAAAGCCCTCTGGAGCAGCAAGCTCCTGACCTGCAGAACGGGAGAGCAGAGCGCGAACGTGAAGGTGCATATTGGCAACGCCAGAAAGATCTATCTCGTCGTAACAGATGGAGGAAACGGGACTCACTGGGACCATGCCGATTGGATCGAACCCACACTCTCCGGCGAAAAAGGGATGCTGAAGCTTACCGATCTTCACTGGGTCAGCGCCACGTCGGGATGGAGTATTCCAAAGGTCCATGAAAGTGTCATGGGCAACAGGCTGATCGTGGACAATAAACAATATGCTGACGGTATCGGAACGCACGCAACCTCGATTATCGAGTACGATATTCCTGCAGGCTACGATACGTTTTCGTCAATCGTTGGACTTGATGCGGAATGCGTGAGCCATCCCGAAGGTGCGACTGTAAAGTTTCATGTATTCACTGATCATCCCACTGGTTCTTCGGGGATCGATTCTGTGAAAGTGCCGGTGAGGATGGAACAGTTGGGACTCAAGGGACCATGTAGAGTCCGCGACCTGTGGGGAAAGAGCGACATCGGCACAACTGAGGATGAAATCACTGTGTACGTGAGAAGCCATGGCGCCCGGCTGCTGAAGATCAGTAGGATCAACTAGGGCAGAACAGATATCCCAGTTCCTTGTCGAAACAAAGGATCTACCTTTTCTATGATAATCGTGCGGAGAATTTCTCAGGTATGAGTGAGTATCGTTCTTCTCTGATCCTGGCGGCAAGCATGCTGTTCATCTGCGTAAGCGATTCGTTCGGTCAGAATCCTGTCATCACGAACCAGTTTACTGCGGATCCTGCCGCAAGAGTATTTGACGGGAGAGTGTATCTCTATCCTTCTCATGATATTCCCGTCACCGAGGGACATGGCCGCCCCGGATGGTTCTGCATGGAGGATTACCACGTGTTCTCCTCCGACAACCTCAGCGATTGGACCGACCACGGCGTCATTATCAGCCAGGCCAACGTCCCGTGGGTTCATCCGACGTCATATGCTTTGTGGGCTCCGGACTGCATTTCGCGAAATGGAAGGTACTATTTCTATTTCCCTGCTCCGGCAAAGGATACGACATTTGGGAGAGGATTTTCGATCGGAGTAGCTGTCGCTGATAAGCCCTCAGGGCCGTTCGTTCCATTACCCGAGCCCATGAAAAATGTCCACGGGATCGATCCGTGTCTGTTTGTCGACAAAGACGGGCAAGCCTATCTATACTGGGCGGCGAGAAACTTCTACGTGGCAAAGCTGAAAGAAAACATGCTGGAACTGGCTGCCGCGCCCAAGATGATCGAAGGTTTGCCCGGCAAGGGTCTGAAGGAAGGGCCGTCTGTGTTTGAGCGGAAGGGCATTTATTATTTGACATATCCGCATGTGCAGGATACGACCGAAAGACTTGAATACGCGGTTGGCGATAATCCGATGGGTCCCTTCAAGGTGATGGGAGTGATAATGGATGAAACCCGTGATTGCTGGACCAACCAGCAATCAATCGTTGAATTCAAGAATCAGTGGTTCTTGTTCTACCACCACAATGACCTCTCTCCGCACTTTGACAAGAACAGGGCTGTCAGGATTGATAGTCTGTTTTTCAACGAAGATGGGACAATCAAGAAAGTGACTCCCACGTTGCGCGGTGTTGGGTTGACGGACGCAGCTCAAAGGATCCAGATCGACAGATACAGTTCTATCAGCAATCAAGGTGCATCAATAGCTTTCATGGATACTCTCAACATATTTGGGGGGTGGAAGACCATTCTCGGAACAGCAAAAGCATGGATACAGTACAATGGTGTTGATTTCGGTAGTACCAAATTCAAATCAATCAATGTAAGGGCGCTGTCGCATGCGGGGGGGACTCTGCAAGTACGGCTGAACAAAGTCGATGGCCCGATCATCGCCCTGGTTGAAATCCCGTCGGGCAATGAATGGAATATTATCAGAGCGCATGTGTCGGGACTAGAAACCGGCGTACACAATCTGGTGGTGTCATCGACAGAGAACAAACCAGTTGAAGTGGACTGGGTTAGTTTTGAATAGGGCTTCTATCATCCTTGGATAATGACTTTCATACTACATGCACCCACCATGCAAGATATCTGAATTCGACTGGATCAGATTCGATCCAGCGGGTCGTCTCGTACGTAGACGACAAGCACGACCGAGTGTACTTAAGAAGAGTGTTTTTGACAATCAACAGTTGACACACAAGGAGAAGATATGAAAAGGGAACGAGTAGAGGGGATGAACGGAACGATTTCATCGCGACGAGATTTCATCAAGACATTAGGAACTGCTACAGCGGGATTGATGGTCGCACCGTACTTGAAACCTTCGGGGGTGATGGCATACGACCACAAGCAAGTTTCTGCCATCCGTGCGACGGTTGCGGTGTGCAACACTGCCAATACACCGGCGGATAGCTACATCTATGACGATGCAGGCGGCGGAGTAAGACAGAAAGTGAAGTACTTGCTGGATCTGCTTGATCAAAGTCAATCAGGGAGGGTCCGTGCACTGTTCACGTCGGGGAAAAAAGTCGCCCTGAAGGTCAACCTGGTCGGGGGGTCCGGAAATGCTACGAGTACGAAACTGGGCACCTACAAGATCACCGAGGCAATGTGGACCAATCCTGCCGTCATCCAGGCCGTTGGGCAGTATATCATCGATTGCGGTGTCAAACCATCTGACCTCTACATCGTGGAAGCTCTGTGGGATACAGGGTGGAGGGCCACTGGCTCAAAGGTCCCGTTTGGCTCCAGCGATACGTACGGCTATGGATCGGTCGTGAACGCGTTGGGCTGCAACATCGTCGATCTTAACGATACGAGCGCTGGGAACACAACTTCGGTCCAGACAGGAAGCACCCACTACAACTTCACCTCATTCACGGTGAACAAGATTCTGCAGTCGATCGATGTCTACGTGTCTATTCCCAAGCTGAAGCATCATTCGGCTGCCGGCCTTTCGTGTTCCCTCAAGAATCAAATCGGGATGGTGCCGATGACGCTTTATACTGTTACCGGCGACGCCGGTCGCCGGGGAGCACTCCACCACCCGACGAGCACATCTCCGGAATGGACGTACCTGCCTGAAACAGTTCACGACCTGAACACTGCCCGGCCTGTCCACCTCGCGGTCGTCGATGCGATAAAGAACTCAACGGGCGGAGAAGGTACCTGGTGTGCCACGTTCGCACCGGTCTCGAAGCATGTGCTTCTGGCCGGGATTGACCCGGTCGCCACCGACAGCGTGGGTGCGAGAATCATGGGACTGGATCCGGCAGCGAAGTCCTTGCCACTGCCTGCGCCGTTGACCGTTGGAACCGCCACATCCTCCAGCACTGACAATTACCTGGCACTTCTCACCAGCTCTGGGGTGGGAACGAATCAACTGAGTGAAATCCAGATGATCGGCGATGGAGCCGCATTGGTAACCTCGGCGCCGCGAGAACCGGAAACTGTGCAACCGACGGACTTCAAGCTTTGCACGAACTTCCCGAACCCATTCAATCCGTCGACCATGATTGTCTTCTTCCTGCCACGGACAGAACACGTGACGTTGAGGGTGTACGACATCACAGGCCGGACGGTGGAGACGCTCATCGACGGCGAAGTCCCTGCCGGGGAACATCGCATGCAATGGAGTGCTCAGGGACTTGCCAGCGGTGTGTACTTCTGTCGGATGGAGGCAGCCCATTTCGCCGACACAATCAAACTGATGTATCAGAAGTAGCGACACTGTGTTCATCTTCATCAAGCTGCTTTGGGTTCTTGTTTGTGAAGTTCCTTGACTGCGACTGCGTGCGATGCCTCCCACGCAGGCCGCGCGTTGACCGCATGAGCCTCGATGGTCGCCCTGGCATCCTGATCATCGAGGCTCCGGCAGCGGCGCCGGTCGATCCCCGCAAGGATCAGCTGCATCCGCACGATGCTCCGGTTGAAGTTGAAGCAGAACAATTTCCAATCATTCCATCGATAGGCTCTTCCATGAAAATGGTATTGGTGTTTCTCGCGTGCTCAATGGTCTCGGTGAGTTTGTGGGCTCAGACCCTGCCTTACCAGAACCCGGCACTCAGTTCTACGGAGCGGGCAAAGGACCTCCTCTCCCGGCTCACGTTGACGGAAAAAGCAGCACTGATGTGCGATGAATCAGATGCAATTCCCCGCCTCGGCATCAAAAAATTCAACTGGTGGAGCGAAGCCCTTCACGGTCTGGCCAACAACGACAACGTCACAGTGTTTCCTGAGCCGATCGGCATGGCTGCTTCGTTCGATGATGCTCTGGTCTATCGTATTTTCGACGCAACATCGGATGAGGTTCGGGCTAAGTACAACGAAGCCAAGCAACAAGGGAAAGAAAACAGGCGCTTTCTAAGTCTCTCAGTGTGGACCCCCAATGTCAATATTTTCCGTGACCCGCGTTGGGGACGTGGCCAGGAGACGTACGGAGAAGACCCGTACCTCACCTCCCGCATGGGAGTATCCGTCGTGAAGGGACTGCAGGGTCCCGCCGATGCGAAGTACCGGAAGCTCCTGGCCTGCGGTAAACACTATGCCGTGCACTCGGGTCCTGAGTGGAGCCGCCACTCGATCAATCTCACCAAGGTTGATCCGCGCGATTTGTACGAAACGTATTTGCCAGCATTCAAGTCGCTCGTGACGGATGCTGATGTTCGTGAGATCATGTGCGCCTATCAACGCATTGACGATGAGCCATGCTGCGGGAACACGCGCCTGCTGCAATACATCCTCCGCGATGCTTGGGGGTTCAAGTACCTGGTAGTTTCCGATTGCGGTGCCATCGCCGATTTTAGCCAAAGCCACAAGGTGTCATCGGACGCAACGCATGCAGCCGCCAAAGCCGCCTTGGCAGGAACAGATGTTGAATGCGGTTATGGATACGCATTCAAGACATTGCCACAGGCTGTCAGCAAAGGCCTGGTAACCGAAGAGGAAGTCGACAGGCATGTGATGCGTTTGCTGGTCGGTCGCTTTGATCTGGGCGAAATGGACGACGACTCCGTTGTCCCTTGGTCGAAGATCCCTTTGTCTGTGGTCAACTGCGATGCGCATAAATCACTCGCGCTGGATATGGCCCGCGAGTCCATGACGCTGCTGCAAAACAAGAACTCTGTTTTGCCGCTTTCCAAATCGTCGAAGACGATTGCGGTCATCGGTCCCAATGCCGACGACATGCCCCTCATGTGGGGGAACTACAACGGGACCCCCTTCAAGACTATCACCATTTTGGACGGCATCAGGACGAAGATCGGCGCTGACAAGATTGTGTACGACAGGGGATGCGATCTGGTCGAGAATATGTTGACGGCGAGCGCATTCGGCGAGTGCTCGATTGAAGGCAAGCAGGGCATGAAGGCCACCTACTGGAACAACCGCGGGCTCAAAGGAGATGTTGCTGCGGTTGATCAGATGACCCATTCAATCATGCTCACGACCTTCGGCCAGCACGAGTTCAGCCGTGGTGTTCACCTGGAGAATTTCTCCGCCAAATATGAAACCATCTACAGGCCGTCGGAGTCCGGCGCAATCACGTTCAAACTTGAGGCATGCGGCGCATGTCAGCTCATCGTGAACGGTGACACGTTGACAAGGGTCTTCATGTGGCGGGCGCTGCCGAGGAATATTCCATTCAGGGTGGAGCAAGGGAAGGAATACAAGATCGAAGTACTCTTTCGGCAAATTGAGAACTGGACTGCCAGCTTGAAACTCGATTTCGGCAAGCAACTGCCAGTCAAGTATGACCATCTGGTCGACAAACTGAAAGGAATCGATGTCGTAGTATTTGCCGGGGGGATTTCTGCCCAGTTGGAAGGTGAAGAGATGCCGATCCGGCTGCCCGGATTCCAAAGCGGCGACCGTACCGATATCGAGCTGCCGGAAGTGCAGCGAAACTGCCTCAAGGCACTCAAGCAGGCCGGAAAGAAGATTGTGTTTGTCAATTGCTCCGGCTCAGCTATCGGGTTGGTACCCGAGACCGAAAGCTGCGACGCCATCCTTCAGGCATGGTATGCCGGAGAGTCCGGCGGACAAGCCATCGCAGATGTACTCTTCGGAGACTACAATCCTTCGGGAAAACTCCCGATAACATTTTACAAAAGTGTCAAGCAACTGCCCGATTTCGAGGACTATACCATGAAGGGGCGGACATATCGATTCATGTCTGATCCCCTGTTTCCGTTTGGATTCGGATTGAGCTATACGTCTTTTTCGATTGGCGATGCGCGGATCAGCAAGTCCCAGATCAAAAAAGACGAGAGTGTACAACTGACGATCCCCGTGTCCAACACAGGAAAAGTCGACGGCACAGAAATCGTTCAGATCTACGTGCACAGGGCAAACGACACCGATGGACCGTCGAAGACACTGCGAGGCTTCCAGCGGGTCGACGTCGCCGCCGGCAAGACCGTTCGAGCGATGATCGATCTTCCTCGAACAGCGTTTGAGTTTTTCGACAGGACGAAAGGCAGGATGACGGTCACAGCAGGCGAGTACGA
>DATJQB010000269.1:0-10792 GCA_035506075.1 Bacteroidota bacterium
ATTTTGTGCCGGGTACCGCTATCGACGTGCAAACTCGCATCAGAGCCGACGAGTGTCGGCTGACCGTTTTCATGAACGGCTGTTTGACCCAACGCGGAAATGCCTGTGCAGAGGCAAAGAAAAGCAAAGACGAGGGGGAGAATCGCTAAGGAACTTTGAGATTTTCTGGTCAATTCTCTTGAAAGAGCAATGGGAAAAGGGATGTAATGCTCGCGGAACGCATCCGTGAAACATTGCCAAGAATATAATACGAAAATGGCCGGAAATCAACGAAAATCATAGCATTTGCAGATTTGGGAATCCGACTAAATGCCAGAATTTCAAAGTTTTCCGGCCATCAATTGAAGATTGTGATACTGAAGTCGTGGAACAGCCGCTCAGAACGGAACTTCCGTGTGAAACAGAAACAACAAGCCACACTATTTTGGAGCAGTGATCGGCTTGGGCGCATCTGTTTTCATCATGTCAGGGGGCAGCACGTCAGTCTGGCGCTCCATTGCATTCCGCCGTTCCTGGAACTGCTCGGGCATGAAGCATTCGAACTCTCCCGATGTCTTCTTCCGCACCACCGCGGTGAACTTTGACATTGTGGTGTCGTCACTCACCCAGGGGGAACTGCCGGACGCCTCGGAGCACGTCACACCGAACGTCGCGTACACGGGAAAACCATCCAGCTTGCTTTCAAACTCTCCGATCTTCAGGATCGTCACACGATCGACCGTGACAGAGCCACCGCAGGTTTTTGCTTTCTCCATCACAAGATAGTTCTTAAGCGCCGGCTCCACTTGCTCCACGTTCGGTTTGTCATCGTCCGAACAAGCGATCAGCAAGAATGCAATGCTCATCAACAGCAAGTACGTGACATTTTTCATCTGATCTCCTTTCGCAGTGTGGAGTTTTGTTCTCTCACAGCAGGCCTGAGCCGGGAGTCACCTGCCGACGTGCAACATACCTCGATGGCAGGTCGCATCTCATGCTTCCCTCACGAAGCAGGGTTCATCGCGCAGCAGCAGCCTTGATAATGCCGGAGAACGAGTCCGCTTTCAGACAAGCTCCGCCGACGAGTGCGCCATCGACGTTCGGCTGCCAAAGCAGATCGGCGGCGTTCTCAGGTTTCACGCTGCCGCCGTACTGGATAATGACCTTCTCCGCTGTCGACTTCGAGTACAAATCCGCAAGCAAACCGCGGATGAGCGCATGCACTTCCTCCGCCTGCTGCGGCGTTGCATTTCGGCCGGTTCCAATCGCCCAGACAGGTTCGTATGCGAGGATGAGCTTCTCAACCTGATCGGCCGGAATCCCCGCCAGCACTCCGCGCACTTGTGCCGACACAACCTGTGCCGTGACATTCGTCTCCCTCTGCTCGAGCGTCTCGCCAACACAAATGATCGGTATAAGTCCGGAGGCAATCGCCTTCATCGCCTTCTTGTTGATGAACGCATCAGATTCATGGAAATACTGCCGGCGTTCGGAATGGCCGAGGATCACATAGGTGCATCCAACCGACTTCAGCATCCGGGGCGACACTTCTCCTGTGAAGGCTCCCTCGTCTTCATGATACATGTTCTGGGCTCCGAGTTCGATCGGAGTGCCCTGGATGAGTTCGTGAGCGGCTTCAAGCGACGTAAAGGGAGGACAGATGATGACTTTCACACCCTTGAGGTCGCCGCCAATCGCCTGCTTCAGACTGTTGATGAGTTCCTTTGATTGCGGTACATCCTTGTTCATTTTCCAGTTGCCAGCTATTGTTTTCGTACGCATGGGTCGTCGTGATGTAGTGTCAATTGATGTGGGTTGTTCAGTGATAAATCTCTAGTGACTTCATTGGATGAGGAGAGACGGGGATCGATGGGCGAACACCCCGGCGGACTGAGAGCTGAACCAGAGCACGCCCGCTGTTCCGGGAACGTCAGTGCTTCATTCCCTCAAGCTTCTTCCGCAGGAGTTCGTTGACGATTTTTGGATTCCCTTTTCCTTTCGAAGCTTTCATCGACTCGCCGACGAGAAAGCCAAACACCTGGTCCTTGCCGCCGAGATACTCGGCGACTTGTGCCGGGAATTTCTGCAACACCTGGTCCACGATGGCCTCGAGGGCTGACGAATCGCTGACCTGAACCAGGCCCTTCCTCTCGACGATGGTCCGCGGCGCCTCTTTTGTCCTGACCATCTCCTCGAAAACATCTTTCGCGATCTTGCCGCTAATAGTCCCATCAGCGATGAGATTGATCATCTCTGCAAGATGGACCGGTGTCGCCGGAAAATCGGTAAGAGCGATCTTTTCCGTATTCACGACACGAAGCACATCCCCCATTGTCCAGTTGCTTGCGAGCTTGTAGTTCTCTTCGCTCTTTGTCCTGAGATGACCGACAACGTTTTCGAAATAATCAGCAAGCTGCTTCTCTGCCGTCAGGAGATCGGCATCGTACTTCGGAATCGTGTACTGTGACATGAACCGATCGCGGCGGAGGAGCGGATCCTCAGGGAGCGTCTCCGTCAAAGTTCGAATCCACTCGTCCGATACGACCACGGGAACAAGATCGGGATCCGGGAAATACCTGTAGTCGTGTGCTTCTTCCTTTGATCTCATCGGGACTGCAATGCTGCGTGAAGAATCCCACAGGAGTGTTTCCTGGACAACACGTTCGCCGGCTTCGACAAGATCGATCTGTCTGCCGATCTCGAATTCCAGGGCTTTCTCAACAAAACGGAAGGAGTTCATGTTCTTCACTTCCGTCTTGGTCCCGAGCCTGGCTTCTCCTTTGAGACGCACGGAAACGTTGGCGTCGCATCGCAGGCTTCCTTCCTCCATATTGCCGTCACATATTCCGAGGTAGGTGACAAGCTGGCGTATCTTGATGAGATACAGATACGCCTCATGCGGCGTACGGAGGTCCGGCTCGCTGACGATTTCAATCAGCGGGACACCGCAACGGTTGACATCGACGAGCGTGTCGGCATCCAGGTCGTGAATCGACTTTCCAGCGTCTTCCTCCATGTGAATACGCGTGAGGCCGATTGCACGCCGCGTCCCGTCCTCCGATTCGATCGTGACGGATCCGCCGAGGCAGATAGGTTCTTCGTACTGGGAAATCTGGTAGCCCTTGGGAAGGTCCGGGTAGAAGTAATTCTTTCTCGCGAAGATGGATCGAGGAGCGATGGAGCAATGGGTTGCGAGCCCCATGCGCACGATGTAGTCCACCAGATTGCGGTTCAGCACGGGCAGAACACCGGGCATGCCGAGGCAGACAGGGCAGACATTCGAGTTCGGTTCGGCCCCAAAATCCGTCGAACAGCTGCAAAACGCCTTCGACTTTGTGAGCAGTTGTGCGTGGACTTCGAGTCCGATCACAGCCTCGTATTTCGATGCAGCCTCCGTCACGCCGCGATCGCTTTGGTTACTTTTTCGGCCGCGTCTTTGAGACTCTCAGCGACGAGGAAGCTGAGTCCCGACGATTTCAGGATGTCAGCGGCAAGCTCTGCGTTTGTCCCAGCGAGGCGAATAACGATCGGAACACTGACATGGACATTCTTCGCCGCCTGCACAACCCCGTTTGCTACGCGATCGCAGCGAACGATGCCGCCAAAGATATTGATAAGCACGGCTTTCACGTTCGGATCCTTGAGGATGATGCGGAATCCCGCTTCGACGGTCTCGGCGCTCGCTCCGCCGCCAACATCGAGAAAGTTCGCAGGCATTCCTCCGGCGAGCTTGATGATGTCCATCGTCCCCATCGCCAGACCGGCACCGTTGACCATGCAGCCGACATTTCCATCGAGCTTGATGTAATTGAGGTTGGACTTCGAAGCTTCGATCTCCAGCGGATCTTCTTCGTCGAGATCGCGCATCGCGACGATATCGGGATGGCGGTAGAGTGCGTTGTCATCGAAATTCATCTTCGCATCGAGGGCGAAGACACTCCCTTCCTGGGTGATGACAAGCGGATTGATCTCTGCCAGGGAAGCATCGGACGATTCATAGGCTTTGTAGAGCGCGAGGAGAAACTTGACGCCGTTCTTGAAAGCATCACCCGTCAGCCCAAGTCCAAAACACAGTTTTCTCGCCTGATGCGCCTGAAGGCCCAGCCCCGGATAGACGTACTCTTTCAGAATTTTCTCCGGCGTTTCGGCCGCAACCTTCTCGATTTCCACGCCCCCCTCCGTCGACGCCATGACGACGTTTTGCGACCGGCCGCGATCGAGCGTGATGCCGACATACATCTCCCTGGCAATGTTCATTCCCTGCTCGATCAACAACCGTTTCACGATGCGTCCCTCGGGACCGGTCTGATGCGTCACGAGTCTCATCCCGAGGATCTCAGATGCTTTGTCACGCACTTCATCGACGCTGCGGGCGAGTTTCACTCCGCCTCCCTTTCCGCGTCCGCCGGCATGGATCTGAGCTTTCACTACCCAGACGGGTCCGCCGATGGCTTCTGCGGCGCGGGCCGCCTCATCAACGCTGAACGCGACCTTGCCGATCGGAACCGGCACGCCGAACTTCTTGAGGATCTCTTTTCCCTGGTATTCATGAATCTTCATGGCATCTCCTCACTGTTGATTGGTTTCAATTCGAAATTCAGATCGTTCCGCTCTTGCGCTGGTGCAGAAAGAGTGGAGGCCGCAATTCATTGTTCATCCGGATCCGGCTCGGGGTGGGCGTTCTTCCAATCGCGCAGCGACTCCTCCGCTTTCAAAAATTCCGGAATCGGAACAAGTACTTTCGCCGGCTTGTTCAGGTTGCTGCGGGAAATTGAAGAGTCACCGCCGCCATCCCATACGCCCCCGATCGCCATGAAGTTCTGAACGAGCACCTTGAAGCCACTCGACTCGAGCAGCGATTTTACGAGCTCGCTGTCGTTGATATCGGTTGACTGAAAGACTCTCGCCCAATCCTGCTGGACCTCAACTGACTTGTGATCGAGGCAAAAGTGGCGGCCATAGACAACCTTGCCGCACTCTTTGCAGGTGAGTCTCCTGCAGATGATGCAGATTCCCACCGCGGGATTCCCGGGGTGTGTGTCGCACTTCTCGCCAGCCGCTGCTTCAAACAGAACGCCGCAATGAGGACAGAACTCACTGTCCGACGTGATCTCCTCGAGACATGCCGGGCAGCTGATCAGCTCAGAAGAATCCATGATCCCCTCCACATGCAAGACGTTTTGAGGCGGGCTGTCACTTCACTTTTTCAGCGATCGACTTCGCCTGCATCATGAGAAGCAAGTAGTCCCGGCCGCCGGCCTTGGAGTCGGTTCCCGACATGTTGAAACCGCCGAACGGATGTCCGCCGACCATCGCGCCTGTGATCTTTCGATTCACATAGAAATTGCCGACGTGGAACACCTTCTTTGCTTTCTCAATCTTCTTCCTGTTCTTCGTCCACACGCCTCCCGTGAGGCCGAACTCCGTGTTGTTGGCAATCTCGAGGGCATGGTCAAAATCTTTCGCCTTGATAATGGCGAGGACGGGTCCAAAGATCTCTTCCTGTGAGATGGTGGCTTTCGGATCGACGTCGGCGATAATTGTTGCGGGCACGAAGTAGCCGTCTCCGGGTATTTTCACACCGCCTGCGATGAGTCTGCCCCCTTCCTGGATCCCCTTCTCGACGTACGCCAGGATCTTCCGCTGCGAGCCTTCGTTGATGACGGGTCCCATATAATTCCCCTGCTCATCAGATGGCCCGACTTTCACTTTGGCGGCCTTCTCCTTGATAATCGCGAGGAACTTGTCGTAGACCTTTTCGACAACGATGGCGCGGGACGCAGCCGAACATTTCTGTCCCTGGAATCCAAACGCCGACACGAGCGCCGCCTGGGCGGCAGCTTCGAGGTTCGTTTGGTCATCGATCACGATCGAATCTTTTCCGCCCATCTCAGCGATCACACGCTTCAGCCATTTCTGTCCCGGCTGGACTTTGGCAGCGAGCTCGTTGATGTGGATGCCGACTTCCTTCGAACCTGTGAACGATACGAAGCGCGTCTTCGGGTGCGCGACGATCGCATCACCGAACGTCCCGCCTGGTCCGGAGACGAAATTGATCACCCCCGCTGGAAGACCGACTTCCCGCATGAGATCAAAGTACATCCACCCTGTCATGGGCGAATCGCTCGAGGGTTTCAGCACGATTGTGTTTCCCGCCACGATTGCGGCGGAGGACATCCCCGTGAGAATTGCGAGCGCAAAATTCCAAGGCGGCACGATCACGCCGACACCCAGCGGGATGTACACAACTTCATTTTTCTCACCGGGGATTTTCGTCACCGGCTGCCTGGAGGAATAGCGCAGCATTTCACGCGCATAGAATTCCATGAAGTCGATGGCTTCCGCCGTATCCGCATCCGCCTCCGGCCACGTCTTCCCCACTTCGTACACCATCACAGCACTGAACTCATGCTTGCGCTTCCGCATGATTGTTGCCGCTTTGAAGAGGTATTCCGCGCGCTTCTTCGGATCGACCCATTTCCATTCCTCAAACTTCGCAGCGGCACTTTCGATCGCCCTGTCGGCAAGCCGAGCGTCCGCTTTCTGGAATGTCCCGATCACCTCGGAAGTCCTCGACGGATTGATCGAGTTGAACTTGGTCTCCGTCAGAATTTCCTCGCCGCCGATGACGATCGGATATTCCCTGCCAAGCATCTTCCTGACCTTGGCCAGCGCCTTCTCCATCGCTTTGCGGTTGGCCGGCTTGGTGTAATCGGTCAGGGGTTCATTTTTGAAAGCTGAGATTGCCATGCATTTCTTCCTTCTATGAGAGGGTCTACTTTTGATCAGGTTCCAGCGCCCGAACAACTGCGTCGTGAACCTGGGGTCTGACAGCGGCGATTTTCTGGCTGTTTCTTGTAGGATACACGCGATTCGTCAAAAATACAATCAGAAGATCGCGCGTAGGATCCGCCGCCACGGATGTTCCGGTGAATCCCGTATGGAGAAATGTGTTAGGGGAAAGGAGCGTACCGGCCCACGATCTGCCGGCGGGCTTCATGTCCCATCCAATCCCACGCGTACTTGTCTGAAACTGACGAGTCGTAAATCGCTTGAGCACTTCTTCCTTCAGATACCGTTTGCCGCCGTACGTGCCACCGTTGAGTTCCATCTGGAGAAGGATCGCGAGATTGGGAGCTGTCGAAAATAATCCTGCGTGACCGGAGACGCCCCCCAGCACCCAGGCATTTTCATCGTGGACGGTGCCGCGAACTGCAACGCCCGTTTTGCGCCAGAAGTTGTCCACTTCGGTCGGCATCACGTGATTCCACAACCTCTCCGGCGGATTGAACATTGTGCTCGACATGCCGAGCGGCTTGAAGAAGACGGAGTCGACAAACCTGTCGAGCGTGGTTCCCGAAACTTTCTCGACGATTTTTCCCGTCGTTATGAGACCAAGGTCACTGTAGATCGACGTGTCGCCGGTCTTGTACGTCAGCCTCGCGGCGAACACCGAATCCAGCAGCTCCTGCGGAGTCTTGCAGATCTCGTAGAACTTCCCCCACGCGACGAGACCGGAGTTGTGAACGAGCAGATTGTAGACGGTGATGTGCTCTTTTCCATTCTGTCCGAATTGCGGGATGTACTTGACCACCGGATCTTCGAGCTTGATCTTCCCTTCACCGACGAGCCTCATGACTGCGCTCGTCGTCGAGGTCACCTTGGTGACCGACGCGAGGTCGAAGATCGAGTTGACATCAACGCGCTTCGAGTACGGGTCGTAGTCATACGTACCGTATGCTTTTTCGTGAACGATGATACCATTCTTCGCAACAACAAGCACGGCGCCGGGGAAAGCCGTATCGCGAATGGCCCTCTCGATGATATCGTCAACCCTGTCCAATCCAGCCCGCGTGAACCCCGCTTCTTCCGGCAGTCCAATCCTGAGTCTCGTCTTCGGATACTCCACTCCATCTCCAAACTTGTACATGCCCGGGATGTTAATCGGCAGCTTGCCCCTGGCAGGCGCTTCGGCGAAGAGCACCTCGGCAACGGCGTCCTGCATGATTTCGGAACCCGAGTATGCGCAGACATACGCGTCAAGTTTCGGGAGGTCCATGACGACATAGGGGTTGCCGAACGAAATCGCAACGATCGGTTTGCCGAGTGAACCAAGCCTGGCAAGAAGGTTCTTCTGCTTGCTGCTCATGAAACCTGTCATCTCGCCCGAGCGAACGCTGAGCTGCAGCTGGCAGATGATGACATCGGCATTCTTCGCCAGATCAAGCGCCGTCTCATACTCTGTATCGTTGCTGCGAGGATCGACTTTCGCGAACTCAATGTTGTTGCGCCGCGCACGCAGATCGGCATGGAACGTCCGCCCTTCACGCTGATCCTCGGTATCGGAGACAACAAGATCGAGAAACTTGCGCGTGTCCAGGGGAGACAGCGGCAGGATCTCCTTCTTGTTTCCGAGCACGGTGACCGCGTTCCGCGCAACTTCGCGGGCAAGTATCTCATGCTCCCGCGTGCCGACAACACCTGAGATGTGCTGCACATCGACAACCCTGTTCTTATCGAGCCCGGCCCACTGCTTCGCCTTGAGGATTCTCCGGACAGACGCATCAATTCGCTGCTCCGACAGTTCGCCCCGCTGCACGGCAGCCACGGCCGCATCGATCCCCACATTGACATCGGTCGGCATGAGAACAACATCAGCACCTGCCTTGAGAGCCAGGACTGTTGCTTCGGCAGCTCCGTATTTGGACGAGACCGCCCTCATTCGCATTGCATCGGTCACCACAAGTCCGTCAAAATGAAGCTCGTTCCTCAGAAGATCGGTCGTGATTTTGGGTGAGATTGTCGCCGGAGCGCTTGAACCGCCATCGAGTGCTGGGGCTGCAATGTGGCCGACCATCACGGACATCACACCGCTTTGGATCGCGGCTTTGAATGGAGGAAGCTCGATGGAGTCGAAATGCTTCTTGTCAAAATTGAGCGTCACAAGCCCAAGATGCGTGTCGATGTCTGTATCGCCGTGTCCCGGGAAGTGTTTGATTGTCGAGATCATCCCGCCATCCTGAGTCCCTTTCACATAGGCAGCCCCCATCTCGCTCACGAGCGCGACGTCGTCGCCAAACGAGCGGGTGTTGATGACCGGATTCCGCGGGTTGTTGTTGACATCAACAGTCGGAGCATAGTTCTGTTCAACCCCAAGCGCCCTTCCTTCGACGGCAGTCGCTTTGCCAATCTCGTATGCATACTCTTTGTTTCGTGTGGCCCCGATTGCCATCGCGCGTGGAAAGGCGGTGGCACGAGGGACCCTCATCGCTACACCGTACTCGTAGTCGCCGGATATAAGAAGCGGAACATCTGCGAGCTTCTGAATCCTATTCACCCCTAACGCATACTCGTAGACGTCGCCGACGGAGAGTACAAGTCCCCCCACCTTCCTGTTCACAACAAGCTTCTCGAGTTCCTTCCACGCATCTGCATCCTCGGCATAGTACGATCCCTGAATGGACGGAAAGACCAGTTGTCCCACTTTTTCACGAAGTGACAGCCTGTGCAATGTGCTTTCGACCCAATCTGACTGGCTCGCAGTCGTTGCTGTGGCGCCCACAGCGGTCTGACGGGCATATGCCACTCCTGACAAGAGAAGGCAGAGAAGCAGTGAACTCCTGACCATAGAGGAGAGATCCGGGAGAATTTGATTTTTCGAGCAGCGCATGACTGGCTCTCCAAAAGTGTGATAAGACGTGGAAAAAACTACAAAGCAATAATCATAGAATCAATGAAAGCGTTCCGACGGAGTTTTCCCCGTCGTATATCGGGCTTCAACGGGCTCCAGCGTTTTGCGTTGTCCGACCTGCCCGCACCGTTGGTGTGCTTCCCGGTGAAGCTCAATGTGCGCTAATGTGGTCTGTCACATGCGAACTACGCTTGTGCAACTTTTTTCCCAAAGAGCGGATCGATCTTTGCGGTAGCCGCCACGATGAATCCAGGGATTGTCGCCAGGAACACCCACAGGAAGAAGCTCTTGTATCCGACCCACTCCTGGATGTACCCGCTGAACAGGCCGGGGATCATCATGCCGAGAGCCATGATACCTGTACAAATCGCGTAGTGCGCAGTCTTGTGATCCCCTTGCGATACCATCAACATGTACAGCATGTAGGCCGTGAATCCGAATCCATACCCGAACTGTTCAAGAGCGACCGCGATATTGATGAGAATGAAATTCTCCGGCTGGACCTGCGAGAGGTAGATGAACATGACATCCGGAATGTGGATCGAGAAAACCATAATCCAGAGCCAGTATTTCAACCCTTTCCTCGAGATTGCGTAACCGCCAAGCAGCCCGCCCGAGAGCAGTGCGATGATGCCGACCGTGCCGTAGACGATGCCAACGTCAGACGTCGAGAGCCCCAATCCACCTTTGTCGCGTGGATCGAGGAGAAACGGAGAGACAAGCTTGACAAGCTGCGCTTCCGCGAAACGATAGAAGAGAAGGAAGAACAGGATACGGACGATATCCTTCTTCTTGAAGAAGATTGCAAACGTCCCGACAAATTCTTTCCAGACGGATTTTGATTTGTCCGCAAGCGTCGGCTTGTCTTCCGGCGGATACGGGAGAATGATCCTGTGATAGGCAAAGAGCAGTATGAAAATTCCTGCCAGGATGCCGAATGTCATGGACCACGCAAGTGCGATGTTACCGCCGCTGCTCGTTTCAATCCTTCCCGCGAACATCACGAGCAGGCCAGAGCCGACGATCGTCGCAATCCTGTAGAACGTGCTTCGGACACCAGAAAACGCTGCCTGCTGATATGGCTCGAGTGCGAGCATGTAGAAGCCATCCACCGCGATGTCG
>DATJQB010000270.1:0-6520 GCA_035506075.1 Bacteroidota bacterium
CAGAATCCGACACGACGAGCACAGCAGCGCGCAGGGATTCTCCGGCGTCCCGCGCAAAATCGGATTTCCCTCCCCGTTTTTCGATGAGCGAAATCCCGGCGATCTCCATGCTTTTGTCGACGGGCTTGAGCATATCGTACAGCGTCAGGGCGGCAACAGTACAACCCGTCAACGCCTCCATCTCCACGCCGGTCCGGGCGATTGCCTTGACCTCAACCGTGACGTCAATTGTATTCTTGGAGAGCTCGAAGCGGCAATCGACATGATCGACAGGAATTGGGTGGCAGTATGGGATGATCTGACTCGTGTTCTTGGCTGCCTGAATTGCTGCGACCTTTGCCACCGGCAAGGGATCACCCTTCGGTGCGCCACCTCCCCGGATCAGGTCAATGGTGGTTTCATTGAGCTTCAGGGTTGCACGCGCGACGGCGGATCGTGCATTGGCTGTCTTTGATGAAATGTCTCTCATATGCTCGTGCGAATATACTGAGAAAACAACAAAGAGTCAGGAACAGTTCGTTCCACACCTGCCGTTCGTTTCTGGAAAGTCTGGCGATTTTTTTTTATTTTTGATTTCCACGCAGCTGAAGAGTCTGCGAGTCTACGATCATGATCCAGAGAGCCAGGAGGAACGATGCCATTGAAGGATAGCTTTCAAACGAAGACAACTGTGACAGTTTCGGGCAAGGCATATTCCATTGTCTCCCTTAAGCGGCTGGAACGATCCTTTCCCAGACAGCTCGAAAGACTCCCGATTTCACTGAAGATTCTCCTCGAAAACCTCCTCCGCCAGGAAGATGCACGCGTCGTTCGCAAGGAGGACATCGAAGCTCTCATCAACTGGGACGCGAAGGCAACACCGGACAAGGAGATCGCGTTCATGCCCGCCCGTGTGCTTCTCCAGGATTTTACAGGCGTCCCCTGCGTCGTCGATCTCGCGGTGATGCGCGATGCCATGGTAAAGATGGGTGGAGACCCTGCGAAAATCAACCCGCTGCAGCAGGTGGACCTCGTCATCGACCACTCTGTGCAGGTGGATGAATTCGGCAGCGGCTCGTCGTTCACGTCGAACGTGGAACGGGAATTCGGCAGGAACATGGAGCGCTATGCGTTCCTCCGGTGGGGACAACAGGCGTTCAAGAATTTCCGGGTTGTACCTCCCGGGACAGGCATCGTCCACCAGATTAATCTCGAGTACCTGGCACGAACGGTTTTCACAAATCACGTGAACGGCGAATTGTGGGCCTATCCCGACACGCTTGTCGGAACCGACTCGCACACGACAATGATCAACGGCCTCGGTGTCCTCGGCTGGGGTGTCGGCGGAATTGAGGCAGAGGCTGCGATGCTCGGCCAGTCCATTTCGATGCTGATCCCGCAGGTTGTCGGTTTCAGGCTGAAGGGCACACTGCGCCCCGGAGCGACGGCGACCGACCTGGTTCTCACAGCGACACAGATGCTACGGAAGCACGGCGTTGTCGGAAAATTCGTTGAGTTCTTTGGCGCCGGCCTGTCGAGTCTCTCTCTTGCCGATCGCGCAACCATCGCAAACATGGCGCCGGAGTACGGCGCAACCATGGGATTCTTCCCCGTCGACCAGGAAACGATCAACTTTCTGAAATTCACAGGAAGAAGTTCAGAGCTTGTCTCGCTCGTCGAAGCATACTGCAAAGAGCAGGGAATATTCCACTCTCCCGGCAGCGCTGAGCCGGAGTTCAGCAGCACGCTCGAGCTTGACCTCTCCACGGTCGAGCCCAGTCTCGCCGGACCGAAGCGACCTCAGGATCGCGTGACGTTGTCACAATCGAAACCGTCGTACCGCAAGGCGCTTGTGGAGATGCTCGAATTGAAGGGCGCACAACTCGATAAGGATGCCTCCGGCAAGTGGATCCAGAGCGCGTCCGAGCAGCAAGACAATACACTCCCGGAGAATTTTACCGGAGCGGTGTCGAAATCCGCTCCCGTGCAGCAAGAAGGATCCTCGTATCAACTTGCCAATGGTTCCGTCGTCATCGCAGCGATCACGAGTTGTACGAACACTTCGAATCCATCGGTCATGATCGCGGCCGGTCTTCTCGCCCGCAAGGCGGTGCAGAAAGGACTCAAGACGAAGCCGTGGGTGAAAACGAGCCTCGCTCCCGGATCGAAAGTCGTCACCGACTATTTGCGTGAAGCCAGACTCAACACCTCACTGGATAGTTTGGGATTTAACCTCGTTGGCTACGGTTGCACGACCTGCATCGGCAACAGCGGTCCGCTCCCGGATGCAATCGGAAAAGCAATCCAGGAGAACGATCTCCTGGCAGTTTCGGTCCTGTCCGGGAACAGGAACTTTGAAGGGCGCGTACATGCCCAGGTTCGTGCAAACTATCTCGCCTCACCCCCGCTGGTCGTCGCGTACGCTCTTGCCGGTACGATGGATATCGACCTTCAGCGCGATCCGATCGGCAATGGGAGCGACGGAACACCGGTCTACCTTCGTGACATCTGGCCCACGCCCGAAGAGGTCGAGTCGACGATTCGTTCGTGCGTCAAGTCCGAGATGTTTCACAACGAGTACGCCAACGTCTTCGACGGCGGGAAAGAGTGGCAGGGACTGCCTGTGCCGACGGGAGCACGCTACTCGTGGGATGAGAGCTCGACGTACATCAAAGCAGCCCCGTACTTCGAGGATCTACCGCGAGACCCGAAGCCGGTCCAGGACATCAAGGGTGCGAGGGTTCTCGCGTTGCTTGGAGATTCCGTGACCACGGATCACATCTCGCCTGCCGGTTCGATCGCAGCTGCGAGCCCGGCCGCAAAATATCTGAACGGAAAAGGAGTCGAGAAGAAGGATTTCAACCAGTACGGTGCGCGCCGCGGCAACCACGAAATCATGATGCGGGGAACATTTGCCAACGTGCGCCTTCGGAATTTTCTTGCACCAGGGACCGAAGGTGGCTGGACAATTCATCCATCTTCAAAAGAACCGGTGTCGATCTTTGATGCGGCCATGAAATACAAGGACGAGCAAGTCCCCCTTATCATCATTGCCGGCAAGGAATACGGATCTGGTTCGTCACGTGATTGGGCCGCGAAAGGGCCCCGCTTGCTTGGCGTTCGGGCCGTGATCGCCGAGAGTTTTGAGAGAATACATCGCAGCAATCTCGTGGGAATGGGAGTTCTCCCCCTGCAATTCGAGGAAGGTCAGAACTTCAAATCTCTCGGTCTGACGGGCTTCGAAACCTACTCCATCGAGGGGATCGCAAGCGGCCTCCAGCCGAGACAGACGCTGACGGTCAAAGCGACCTCAACCGATGGTTCCACGAAGACATTCAACGTGATCTCGAGGATTGACACGCCGAACGAAGTCGATTACTACAAACATGACGGCATCCTTCAGTTCGTCCTTCGATCGCTACTGAAGTGAACAGCGGAGTTTCCGGCAGAACCCTTTTTCCGAAACGAGCATCACAATCAGACGAGTATGTGGCCCGTGCTTCAATCGGATGAGCAACCCAAATCTAAGGAGTGTTGAGCAATGCCAGTGTTCGATTATACCTGTTCATCGTGCGGTAAGGCGTACGACGTCTATCACAAAACGCGCGAGGTCGTCGAAGATGTCGTGTGCCCCAGCTGTGGTTCAAAGGAACACAAGAAGCTCTTCTCGACCGCCATGGTCTCCATGGGAGGCACATCGGCATCCACATCATCATCCGCGCCGCCTTGCGAAATGGGAGGCGGATGCTGCGGCGGCGCCTGCGGGTTGAACTAGGCTGATGGAATCCCTGTGAACGGACAAATCATCGCCTATGCCCTCCTTGCCGTCCTGGGCTTCTTCTACATACGCAGGATGTTGCGCGCGCGATCGGTGACCACGTATCGACCTTCGGAGGTTGACGAGAAACTCAGGAACGATCATGGAACGTTTCTCCTGGACGTCCGCACTGAGAAAGAATGGAACCAGCAGCATATTAAAGGCGCCCACCACATCCCGCTGCACGAACTCGTCCGGCGCTCGTCGGAACTCGAGAAGCACAAGAACAGAGAAATCATCTGCTACTGCCAATCGGGTAACCGGAGTCTCACGGCAGCTCTTCGACTCAAGCACCTGGGCTTCATGGTCGCACACATGAAAGGCGGCCTCGCTGAATGGAATTTCCAGAAGCTTCATTGAGGATCTTCCATCGGAACCGGGCGATCTGTACCCTGACGGGATTCATCGGGCGGACGGATGGGGAACAGTTTTCTTCAACCTGAGTCCTGTTATTCACAGGAGAACATGATGACGTACGGAATGTCGAAAGAAGTCTCTCTTTCCTACGATGCGGCGATCGAGAAGCTTGCGGAGGAATTGAAGAAGGAAGGGTTTGGCATCCTGACATCGATTGATGTCAAGGAAACTTTGAAGAAGAAACTGGATGTCGATGTTCAGAAGTACATCATTCTGGGGGCGTGCAATCCGCCCTTTGCATACCGGGCACTGCAGGCAGAAGAACAAATCGGATTATTGCTCCCGTGCAACGTAATCGTCTATGAAAAAGCCGGAAAGACAATCGTCGGCGTGTTCGACCCGATGTCCATGATGGCCCTGCTTGACAATGCTGCGATCAAACCCATTGCCGAGGAAATCACGCTGAGACTTTCCCGGGTGCTCCAGGCAATCAACTAACCTCCCTCACGTCCCATCTCACGAAGTTCATCTTCCGCGTTCTTTGCGTATTGTGATTCCGGAAAAATCTTGATCGCGCGGTTGAACAGCTCACGCGCACGATCGTAGTCATCCGCCTTTTTGTGCGCCACTCCGCCGTAATAAAGAATGAGAACTTTCAACTCCTTTGACTGCTCCTGGAAATCAGGCCTTCGAAGAAGGATGATGAAATCTTCGAGCGCTTTCGGCAGTCGTCCCGCGTAGTCTGGCAATCCAAGTCCGTTAATTCCGCGTATGAGATGCACCATGAGGTTCGATTGGTCCAGTTCGACGGCCTTGTCAAGCTCGGCGCATCCCTCTCTCATATATTTCAGCTTGTTGGGGGGCCACCATGAATCGCGCCCTTCCATGGTGACGAGCGCACCATGGTACGCCATTGCGACCACGTTTGTCGAATCGAGCGAAAGCAATCGGCCGAACATGCTGAGGCCTTTCTCGACTGCGTCGCCGTCTCCGGCCGCAGCCTTGTCATGATACAGCCGACCCAGGTCCATCAGCAATGAAGCATCATTCGGATTGCTCTTCAGGCGAACTTCGAGATCTTTGATTTTGTCCTGCGGGGCGAACAACGGGGATGCGTAGGCGGAAGCAATGAGCACGAACAAAGGAATAACGATTCGCATCGAGCGCATCATGAGGCACCATCAAGTTCCTGAGCAACGACGGCTGAACGATTTGACTTCGGCCTCGCTTTCCTGATCTTTCCGCGAATATAGTCCCACAGGCGGAAGAGCAGAAGTACAGCGACAACAGCGCCATATCTGAGCGGCCGGCTCGTATCAGCTTTTACAAGCCAAAGATAGTGAAATACACCAAAGAGTGCCACGGCATAGACGAGACGATGCAGAGCCGTCCATCGCTTGCCTCCCATCCATCGCAGAACGCGCTGGGGGGAAGTAACAGCGAGCGGGATCATCATCACAAAGGCAGCGAAACCGACTGTTATGAACGGACGTTTGGCGACATCCTTGAGAATTTCGTCGAACGCAAAGAACTGATCGAGGTACACGTACGTCATGAAATGCAGGAATCCGTAAAAAAAGGCAAAGAGCCCCGCCATTCGCCTGAATCTCGCGAACCTTGACCAGCCTGTGATCTTGCGAAGAGGAGTAATGGAGAGCGTAATGACGATGAAGCGAAGAGTCCAAACGCCGGTTTCCTCAGTGATATCCTTGATCGGATTTGCGCTCAGCGTGCCCATCTCCGCCCCATAGAGAAGAGAGCCAAGGGGGATAAGCGCGAGGAGAAACACCACGCCCTTGATGAGCCCGATTTCCCATTGAGCTTTTGTCATCGCGGTCTGGATCAGAAATATTTGCGGAGGTCCATGCCCGAGTACATCGATGCGACAAGGTCACCGTAGCCATTAAACGGAAGCGTCTTGCGTTTGAAAAAATCTCCGATACGGCGCTCCGTCTTCTGACTCCAGCGCGGATGATCGACTTCGGGATTCACGTTTGAGTAAAAACCATACTCGTCCGGTCCAGCGAGCATCCATGTCGTTGTCGGCTCCTGGTCGGTAAAACGGATCTTCACGATGGACTTGATACCCTTGAAACCGTACTTCCAGGGGACGACAAGTCTCAGCGGTGCACCGTTCTGGTTCGGGAGATCCTTGCCATAGACACCCGTCACAAGCATCGTCAGTGGATGAAGGGCTTCATCGAGGCGCAGGCCTTCGACGTACGGCCATTTCAGGAAGCGCTGACTCTGACCGGGCATCTCGCTGGGACGATACACGGTTTCAAATGTTACATACTTCGCTTTTGATGTCGGTTCAACCTTCCTGATGAGATCGGCAAGCGAAAACCCGCGCCAGGGAATAACCAT
>DATJQB010000271.1:0-4653 GCA_035506075.1 Bacteroidota bacterium
TCTGGATTGTCGGTCAGAGCAAGCAAGTGAAGGAGTACATCGCCAACTACTTCAAGGATCCCGGCGCGTTCATGGAGAACACGAAGGGAGGAGGGGCGTTCGAGTTCAACAAGATCGCGGTCGGCGACCGTTTGGAGGAGGAGAATCTCAAACGCCAGGAAGAGAAGCTGAAGGAGATAGGCGAAAAAATCATGGAGACGATGAAACAGTCGCCGAGCCTGAAGGAACTCTCCAAGCAGATCAAGATTGAATTGACGAAGGAGGGGATGAGAATCGAACTCGTGGAACAATCGAACAAGGTCTTTTTCGATGTGGGGACGGCAAATCTCAAGGATGATGCTGTGCATGTACTCGCCATCATCGCGAGCGAACTGAGCAAAATGCCGAACCACGTGGTCCTCGAAGGGCACACCGATTCCCGTCAGTACCAAAGCTCGAATGGATATACGAATTTTGAGTTGAGTGCGGACAGGGCTAACAGCGCCCGCCGTGTCCTGATGAAAAACGGACTGGACGAGAAGAGGATCGATGGAGTGATGGGCTACGCCGACAAACGTCTGAGAAACCCTGCAGACCCATACGACGTCGTCAATCGCAGAACGAGCATCCTCGTGAAGTATGACGAAAAGGCTATAACCAAGGCAAAAAAGGATGAGTGATCAGACAAAAGTACTCATCGTCGACGACGATGATGCGCAACGACAGATCTTGCTGGCTGTCCTGCATACCGAGCCGACGTACGAGGTGCTCGTCGCAGAAGATGGTGCACAGGGGCTCCGTTTGGCACAGGAGCAGCGCCCGACAATCATCATCAGCGATATCTATATGCCCGTGATGGACGGCGTTGAACTGTGCAGCAAGGTGAAAAGCGATTCGAAATTGCGTGAGACAATGTTCATCCTCCTGACAGGGAGTTCGGATGTCAAGGACAAGGTGCGCGGGTTCGACAGCGGAGCGGATGATTACGTAACCCGGCCGGTCCATGCCGATGAACTCCTCTCCCGTGTCCGGGCTTCCTTGCGCATCAGGGCCATGCACGATGAGATGGTGGAAGACAGGAAGGCTCTCGCCGAGCTGAATCACAACCTGGAAGAGAGCTATACGGGCGTTCTGCAGTTGATGACGCACCTCATCGGACTCCGGGTGCCCAACGCGTCCGCTCGGGCGGAGCGGGCCGAGCAAATGGCCATCTGGATTGGCTCGAAGCTTGAAATGAACAGCGCCGACATGCTGTCCCTCGGAACGGCCGCGCGATTGCATGAGATTGGCAAGATCAGTTTCCCGGACGGGCTGCTGAGAAAGGATGCCCCGGAGCTCTCCGAGGACGAGAAGAATGAGATCGGCAGCTTCCCCAGTCTCGGCCAGCTCATCCTGAAAGGGATTCCAAAGCTCAAGGATCCGAGCACACTGATCCGCCACCAGCTTGAGAATTACGACGGCTCCGGCTATCCCGACCGACTGATGAATCAGCAGATTCCAATTGGATCGCGGATCCTCAGGCTCGTCAATCTCATTGAGCAATTGCCCGTGGCGAAGGGATTCACGCAAGCCGACCAACTCGAAGCCGTCCGGCGCGCGAAAGGGACAGCCCTCGATCCGCGGATCGTCCAGCTCGCGGAAGAATACATCGAGATTGTGGAAAACCCCGCCTGGATGGAAGGGAAGCGACAGGTCAACATTCTCGAGCTTCACGCGGGAATGGTCCTGGCGCACGACCTCGTAACCGGAACCGGTACGAAGCTGCTTCCCAAGGATTCAGTTATCGGTACGACGCACATAGAAAAGATTCTTGCGCACCATCACTTTGATCCGATCGTGAACAGCATTTATGTCTACAGCTCATCAACGAAAGTATCGTGACACAACGACGGTAGAATCACATGAGTAAACAGCCGATCTCCGTACTCGCTGTCGATGACAGCGAAGATTTCCTGGAAAGCCTGAGCATGATGCTGAGGCAGGAAGGGTATGCCGTGACGACAGCGGCCGATGGCGTCGAAGCGCTTGCACTGTTCCAGTCGCAGTCGTTCGATCTGATGCTTTTGGACGTCAACATGCCGCGGCTGAACGGCATCGAAGTGCTCAAGTGCATCAAACCGCAATATAACGATTGCGAGGTGATCGTCCTGTCCGGCGTCGACCAGGTGAAGATTGCGGTCGAGTGCATGAAACACGGCGCGTATTACTACGTGACCAAGCCGTACTCAACAAGTGAGCTGCTCTACCTTATCGAACGGGCTCTCGAGCGGAAGAGGTTGCTGTTCCTGAACAGGGTGTACAAGGCAGAGCTTTCACGCAGAGCGCTCTCCAACCATATCATCAGCCAAAACCGGTCGTTCCTCGAGATGCTCGATCTCGCTGAACGCTCCGCCCCTTCGGATAGCACAATCCTCATCGAGGGAGCAAGCGGAACAGGGAAGGAGCTTGTGGCAAATTTCATCCATGCGAACAGCTCACGCAAGGAACAGGCCTTCATGGCGATCAACTGTTCTTCGATACCGGAGACGCTGATCGAGAGCGAACTGTTTGGTCATGAGAAGGGTGCGTTTACCGACGCGACGACCACCGAGCGTGGTGTGGTTGAAATGGCAGATGGTGGCACACTCTTCCTCGACGAGATCGGGGAGATGTCGCTGACGGTACAGCCGAAACTTCTCAGGTTTCTGCAGACCGGGGAATTCAGGAGGGTTGGGGGAAACAGGAACCTGAAGGCTGATGTGCGGATTGTCTCGGCAACGAACAAGGACCTGCGTCAGGAAGCGGCCGCGCGAAGATTTCGGGAGGATCTCCTGTTCCGGCTCAATGTGATTACGTTGCAGCTCCCGTCGTTGAGGGAGCGGAAGGATGACATCCCGCTTCTTGTCGATCATTTCCTGCGCCAACACGCGGGGACAAAGGAACCGAAACGGCTCGACGAGAAAGCCCTGGAAGTTCTTATGAAGTACGACTGGCCTGGCAACGTCCGGGAACTAGAAAACGTCATGGAACGTGCTGCGATCCTCTCGCAGGACGATGTCATCTACTACGATGACCTCGCGCTGCCTCTTAAATCGAAGCGGCCGCACGAATCGTCATCAATTCCGGGCGCAGGTAATGTCCAGGCGGGCAGCCCTATCTCAATGACCGAGATGCAGAAGGCGCACGTTGCCGGTGTCCTCAGAGCTGTCAGTGGCAACAAGGAGGTCGCGGCAAAGATACTCGGCATGAGCGTGAAGACTCTCTATTCAAAAATGCAGGCATACAACCTCGGCGACGCTCACTGATTGTGGCTTCGCCGGATGTTCTTTCCTATTCGCGCCTCATCCTGCCGGCACACCCTCGCTGCAGCTCGGAGGTGCGAGATTCCACATGATTCTGATGGTCCGCCCCACTTGACTCACTCACTCTTCTGAACATTCCAATCTTGTAGATATTACAGATCCCAAGCCAGTTTCCCCGTTTCGGCACTTCACATCGGTCGCATAACCCTTTCGGATGTATAGACTTAGACGCTCCGACGGTTCGGGCGCCAATCAGTGGCACGTGGCACTCGCAATGCACCTCCTTCGACAACGAATCGAGCCAGAAAGGAGAGCGCCGTGCGAAGGATCGCAAACTCACATCCGAAACAAATCCTGTCTGCATTCCTGCTTGCCATCGTTTTCCCGTTTGCGGCGTTCTCGGCCAACAATCTGGCCACCCGGAGGATATCGGACCGTTCCGTGTCGATTGAACTCTTCAATGCCGATCCGGTCGCTGGCCTGCAGTTTTCGGTCGTGACCACCGGGGGCATCGGTCCGGAGTCGTTTGAACCTGCAGGCCGACTGAATGCATCCGGGATTGCAGTGTATCAATTTCGTGCTAATGATTCAACACTCAACGTAGTGCTCCTTGCATCCCCGCATTCCGCTCTCCCATCGGGAGCCGGAGTCATTGGGACCGTCAATGTCACGAACGGAGAAGGAGCTTCGGTGAGAAGCGTGAGCGTCGGTTTGAATCGGATCGTCGCGTGCAATTCGGATGCATGTGAAATCCATGTCGCAAGTCAATCAGCTGAGTGGGTGTATGGGAGTAGTAACGAAAACTCCAATAAGAAAGCGACATTGGAGCCGAACTATCCGAATCCATTCAATCCGTCAACAACAATTTCATTCTCGATCAGCGAACCGTCCTGGGTGAGGTTGAGCGTGTTCGACATCACAGGGCGGGAGATCGCGCGATTGGTAGACAAGGAACTCCAGGCTGGGAGGTTTTCGGTCCAGTGGAACGCGCTTTCGACGAGCGGCGGCATGATTGCCTCGGGTCTGTACCTTGCCCGGCTTCAGGCAGGTTCCTCAAGTGCAGTTCAAAAAATGATTGTGGCAAAATAAGGAAGAGAGGAGTGTTACGATGTCCGCACAAGATAGAATGGAGACTCTCCGGTCATTAGATGCTCAGCTTGCCGTAAGGCTCGAAGGACTTTGCCGGGAGCTCACGCAATCCGGTGACGTTCAGATGAAGGAAATGGCGACGACCCTCGACGAAGCCGCACCGATGCCGGGTCATCTCGTGTATCTCAGGGCAAAGAATCTCACGGTAAAACTAAACGGCCTCGAACCGGTGGTCTTTTCAGCCGTCGACGCGTGCACGTTTCTGCAGCTTGCGCAGATTTATCTTGCCCCAACGACCGCTGCT
>DATJQB010000272.1:0-4141 GCA_035506075.1 Bacteroidota bacterium
TCCACGGTGAGGGATTTGAGCTCCTGTTCTATCCGGTCGATGAAATACGGACTATCGTAGAACTCCGAATCCATCTGGTATCCCAGCCGGCGATCGATTGTGGCCGCCCAGAGTTTTGAGTAGTTTATGACAAACTTCCTCGTGGCCTCGAAATCCGATGGCGAGAGTCCCTTCTCTACAAGATTCTTCAGCTCGAACAGGGCATCGCGGATCCCGAAAAACGTTTTGTCGGCCGGAATCGGCCGGAGCCAGATGCTGAAGTACTGTTGACGAAGAGGCGTATTCAGCTGCGGGAAAACGCCGAGAGAGCCGAGGCCGCCGACGAATTTTTCGATGTACGAATAGTCTCCATAATTCAATCCCCGATCCCCCCTGAGCCGGTTCATGAGCACGCCGGAGAAGGTCCTGTGCTCACCGAAGTAGGAATTCGCCACCATCAGCGCATAGAAGTCTTTGTCTTTGCGCGTTACCGGTATCGGATATCCCATGGAAACGGCATAGGCACGCGCAGGTTTTTCCACGATCGTGACCTCCATGTCCCTGATCGCAGGAGGCGGCGGAAGGGCAACGTCTACATGGTTCCCGGCCGGCAGAACGGCAAAATCCTTCTTGATCCTCGCGATGAACGATTCCGGATAGCCGCCCGCGATCCCAATCCAGAAATTGCCCTGCGTGTAGGCCTGTTTATAATATTGTTTGACGTCGTCCAGAGTGATCGAGGTCAGGCCCTGAACGGTGCCGGTTTCCGTATTCATGTACGGGTGGCCTTCAAACAACGATGCGTTGAGTGTCTGCTTGCCCAGGTCTTCATCGTCGGTTGCCCGCAGTGTATTCTTGAGATAGTTAATCGACTGGTCCTTGATCCGCTGGAAGTCGGACGGATCGAAGCGCGGGCGGAGGAGGAGGTCGGAAAACAGTTTGTAAAATCGTTCGAGGTGGTCGCGATGGACATTCGCGACGAACGTTGTGATCTCCTGGTCGGCCTGGGCGCCGATGCCCGCGGCCCACGGATACAGTTTATCGGTCACCTGGCTGTACGTGAGCGTTTTGGTTCCCCCTTCCGCGATCAGCTGGGCAGTCAGCGCGTTGAGGCCCTCTTTTCCTTTGGGGTCGTTCACCGAACCTGCCCGCAGGATGATGCGGAACGTGATCAACGGCGAATTGGCGCTTCGCATTTCCGTGATTTTCATTTTCCCTTCTTCCCGCGCGCTGAGCAATGTCGTCAGCCCCATCACGAGGATGGCGACCGTGAATAGCAGCAGATGAGTCTTCATTGTTTTTCCTCCTGTTGGGTCAGCAGAACGACGGTCCTGTTGTTCTTCCCAAAATATTTTCCTGCGACCATCAAGATATCCTTCGGGGATACTTTGTCGTACAGGGCATATACGCGATTGACCGATTCCGGATCGCCGGTGAGCTCGATGTAATGACTGATACTGCCGGCGACACTATTCGGGTTGTCCAGTCCCATGGCATACTCATACTTCATATGCGACTTGATGGAAGCGAGGCGTTCTTTTGAAACCGGCTTAGTTTTCGCCTCTTCGAGCGCCGCGTAAATGGCGTCCCGGACTTTGTCCACATTCTTGGGATCTTTCACGCGCGCGGAAACCTGGAATAGTCCCGGGTCCCGGCTATCGCTCTCACCGCCGAAGATGAAATCGACCAGCTGTTCGTCCACCACCAGCTTCTTATACAGCTCGGAAGTTTCGGAGAACAATACCTGCGAGAGGATATCAATCGCCGGCATGTCGATCTCTTTGTCGCTGAACGCAGGACCATGGTACCCGATGGACAAAATCGGAAGCGTCTTTGCCCTCCACGGCAGGTCGACGTATTTTTCATCCTGTTGCGTCGGTTCGGAGGGAACGTCGAGCGTGTACGAACCGCGTTTCCATCCGCCGTAGTATTTCTTCGCAAGGTCAATGAGTTTTTCCTGATTGAAGTCTCCGACAACCACAACAACGCAGTTTTCAGGTCTGTACCAGCGGTCGAAGAATTTGATGCTGTACTCATACTGGTTCGGCATATCCTGAATATCTTTCAGGAACCCCATCGTGGTGTGTTTGTATGTATGAACCTGGTACGCTGCATCCCGCATTTTCTCTTCGATGGTCTGAAAAGGGTTGGAAAAATTCTTGTTGTACTCTCCGAGGATTGCCTGCGATTCGGTTTTGAATTCCTCTTCAGTATACTTGAGGTTCATGAAGCGGTCAGATTGAACGTCGATGATCGATTCAAGGGCGTCCGAGCTGGCGAGCGTGTGAAAGACAGTCTCATCGTCGGACGTGAACGCGTTGTCATCAGCCCCGATGGACTTGAGGACCGCATTGTACTTATCCGAGGGGTATTTATCGGTCCCCCGGAACATCATATGCTCGAAGAAGTGGGCAAATCCCGATTTACCCGGCTCGATTTCGTTGCGTGAGCCGGTCCGAACGACCGTATAAAATGCAACGATGCCGGGGCTATCGAACGGTACAGATACAACCTTCAGACCGTTCTCGAGGATCACCTGATGGATTTGATACGGAAAGATTTTGGATTCCTTTGGTTTCTTTGGCGCGTGTGCAAGTACAGTTGCAGCAGCCAGGCAAAGAAGCAACAGAATCCCGCTGAACCGGACCATAAGCTCCTCCATAAAATGTCAGGAAAAACAGGCAGTTGATTAAAGTTGGTCAATGTGCAGGGCAGTGCGCCGAGCATCATTGTATACGTGATTTCCAGGGATTGTTTCGAAAGGAAGATAATAAATTCCGGCATGAGAAGCCATCCCTCGAGGGGAGGAATTCTTCTCGACTCGCCGTCGTGAAGCGGAAGATGGAGGATCTGACGGCGCGCATCTGCTATGGATGCTTCCGGGAATCTGCAGGAGTGTCCTGCTGATGAACTGTCCATTCCAGAGCTGCGCGGGCGGCAGCATATCCCGGTTTGATTCTCACAGCTTCGCTGAAGTGCCGTGCGGCACCGGCAATGTCGTCCTTCTTCTCGAGCGCCAGCCCCAGACAGTAGTGCGCCTCGGCAAAGTCAGGTTTCACCTCCAGCGCCTTTGTGTAGCAATCAATCGCTTCATCGATTCTGCCTGTCGATGCAAGGAAATATCCGAACGCGAGATATCCCTTCTCATACCGGGGATCGATGTGAATCAGATCCTTGAATTGTTTTTCTGCCTCCGTTGGAGCTGCATACCGTGCAAGGAGATTCGCGAGGTTGAGACGAGCATCGGCATAATCCGGTTTGAGCCGCACTGCCTCTGCGTAATGGTCGATCGCATCCGGTATGTCCCCGCGCTGCGCAAGACACAAGGCGAGATTGTATTGCGCCTCGGGTTGCTCCGGCTTGAGCCGCACCGCCTCCTGACAGTAGTAGGTCGCCTCCTGGATCCTCCCCATACGAATGAGGGTGCTCCCCAGATTGCTCTGCATTTCGGCAGACCCCGGATTGATCCGCAGGGATTCCCGGTAGTGTTCCAGCCCTTCTTCGAGCCGCCCCTGTTTTGTCAGCGCAATCGCAAGGTTCGCCTGGGCGATGCTATTATCTGTTGTCACACGCTGAGCATGGTCAAAGAGTGAAATCGTGTCATGCCAGCATTCCACCTGCAGGGAAGTAGTGACGGTGAGCAGTATGAGGACAATTCCGCTCCCTGTTGCCAGGGCTAATTTCCCATTCTTCCAGCTGCCAAGAAGGGGGGGTATTCCCCATGCGATCATGATCAGGAGCCCCACCATCGGAATATACATGTACCGGTCGTCCATGGCGCTCGATCCAACCTGGACGATACCGATCACCGGCACGAGAGTCCCGGCAAACCACAACCATCCGACAAGGAGGGGAGGGCGAGCCCGGGCTGCACGAATGACCCAGTATGTGATCGCAACAAGCGCAACGAGGGCGAGGACAACGACAGGCATCGACGTCAACCGTGCATAATACGGGTAAAAAATGGAGAGCCCCGACGGCCAAAGAGTCTTTTCGACATACTGAAAGTATGAGAGGACGGCATTTTCGATCCTTGTGGGCAGCGGAAGATGTTCAAGAGACGGTACTGCTCCGGCATGCTGCTGCACGATGAACGTGATAATGCTCGATACTGCTGCCATGCAAAACAGCGGGACCTTTTCCATGATCAACGGCAGGAACG
>DATJQB010000273.1:0-8118 GCA_035506075.1 Bacteroidota bacterium
TCAATGATCCTTTGTGGCTGTCCAGATATCCCTGAAGCATCACCGCCGCCGCCATGGCGTCGACACGGGCTTTGTTCGTCCTGCGGTCTTCACGCCTCGTCCCCATCGTCAACAGCGTCTGTTGAGCGATGGAAGTCGTGAAGCGCTCGTCCCAGTGCACTATCTCAAGATGAACCATCGCCCTCAATTCTTCCATGAATTCTTCCACCTCGAGCGCCTTCTTCCCTTTCTCCCCTTTCAGATTCAACGGCATTCCAACGACGATCAATCCAACATCTTCGCGCGTAGCCGTGTCACGGATGCGCTCGAAAATCCCCGGCGTATTCTCGTATGTGGCGAACGGCGAAGCAATAATCTGGAGCGGATCGGAAAGTGAAATGCCGATGCGCGTTGTCCCGAAATCAATTCCCAGCACACGTTTCGTCGAATCGGCCGGCTTATCAGTCATCGGCATCTGGCCTCATCCAAAGAACCGCTCGACTTCAATGATCGAAGGGACCCGCTTGATCTTGTCGATGACTCTGGACAGGTGCTCCGTGTTCTTGACGTAGAGAATGATCTGTCCTTCAAACATCGAGGCTCGCGAATCGATATTGACGCTGCGGATGTTCGTGTTTTGATAGGAGGAAATTGCGTGTGTAACGTCGCTCAGAAGCCCGGGTCTGTCTTTGCCGTAGACGCGTATGGCAGCGATGAAATCCGCCCCGTCGGCTGGCGGCCAACTCACCTCGACGATACGCTCGCTTTCGGCCATCCGCTTCGAAATAACGTTCTTGCAGTCCTTCCTGTGAATCTTGATCCCCTCCCCAATCGTCACAAACCCGACAATCGCATCGCCCGGGATGGGGTTGCAGCATTTCGCGTACTGATGCAGGAAATTGTCATTCGTACCGAGGACCGAGATCCCGCTTGTCAGCTCCCGGGCGGATGTAAGGAACTTCTTGAACAGCGACGAACTTTCGTCGCCAGGTTTTCCTCCATCATCCGTGGCCGTCTTCGGGCTGACGATCATATCCTCGATGAAGATATCTGCATCAAGCCTGTTCTCCGCTATGTCAATGTAGAACGTCTGGAGATTGTCGATTCTTGCGGTGTGCACAATCTTGACGAGGTCGTCTTCACTGAGGTGCAGCTTGTTGCGCCTCAGCTTCTTCTCCCAGATATCCTTCCCGGCGTCGGCCTTCTTGCGTTCCTCTTCCCGGATCCACCGCCGGATATGCGCCTTCGCCTTGTGAGTGACGACAAACTTGTCCCAATCGGGATTCGGATTCTGACTCTTGGATGTTATGATCTCAACCTGATCGCCGCTACGCAGGAGCGTGTTCAGCGGGACGATGCGACCGTTGACCTTTGCCCCGATGCAATGGAAACCGACATTCGAGTGAATCTCGAATGCATAATCGACGGGGGTAGCATTGCGCGGAAGAATCCTCAGATCACCTTTAGGGGTGAACACATAGATCTCATCCTGGTACAGGTTGAGCTTGAAACTTTCGAGAAGTTCTTTGGGCGTATCTTCATTCCGCTGCTCAAAGATCTCCCGCACCCAGTTCACCCACTGTTCGAGTTCCTTGTCGACAGAACTCTTGTTCTCTTTGTACATCCAGTGTGCGGCCACACCTTTCTCTGCCACCTCATGCATCGTGTGGGTCCGTATCTGCACCTCGACGAGTTTCCCCCCCGGCCCGACGACTGTCGTGTGGATGGATTGGTACCCGTTCTTTTTGGGAATGGAGATGTAATCCTTGAATCGCTCCGGGATTGGCTTGTAGAGTTCGGAGATCACCCCGTACACAAGGAAGCAATCGTTGTTGTCTTTCGTATCGAGAATAAAGCGGACGGCAAACAGATCGTAAATCTCGTCGAGCGGTTTCCCTCTGCGAATCATTTTGTTGTAGATGCTATACAGGTGCTTCGGACGCCCTTCCACTTCGAACGCAATTCCCTCTTCGTTCAGGCGTTTCTCGATCGGCCCGGCAAATTTCTTGATGTAGTGTTCCCGCTCCCTCCGCCGCGATTTCAGCTGGCGCGCGATCTGGTCGTACTCAGGCCGGTGGAGGAACTTGAAAGAAAGATCTTCAAGCTCCCATTTTATTTTTGCGAGACCGAAGCGATGGGCGAATGGAGCATAAATGTCGAGCGTCTCCCGGGCCAGGCGCTGCTGTTTTTCCGCCGGCAGGTACTCCAGGGTTCGCATGTTGTGAAGGCGATCCGCGAACTTGATGAGCATGACGCGGATGTCGTTGACCATCGACAGGAGGAGCTTGCGATAGCTTTCTGCCTGCGTGACCTCATGGCTTCTGAAGATGTCGGTGATCTTGGTTGCGCCGTCAACGATATCGGCGACTGTTCCGCCAAATTCAGCTTTGATATCTTTGAGGTCGAAGGTTGTATCTTCCACAACATCGTGAAGGAGGGCGCTTGCAACGGAGACGTCGTCGAGGGGAATTTCTTTGGCGACGATCATCGCCACTTCGTAGGGGTGGTAAAAGTACGGCTCGCCTGAAGCGCGGAGGTCGTTCTTATGCGCATTGAGGCTCAGCGTAAACGCCCGCGTGATAAGATCCTCGTCCACGGCACGCAGGTTCTTCCGGCATGCCATGAGAAGATCATCAAGCTTGTTCTTGAATTGGGCGTCGACCATTCACGGACCTCTGTGCCACTACTCTAAAATAATATACGGATCAGCCAGCCAATGTCAAGCCGTGGTCAATTGGCGCCGGCCGCGACAGCTCCCATCTTCTGCAACAGTTCCTTTGCCTGATCGAGTTTCTTCTCCACGCGCTCCCGGAGGTGCGCTGGAAAATCCACTGCGTGCCGGCTTTCGACCTTTCCAAGTTCGGACTTCGCAGCAGCAGTATCCCCAATGGAAAGCCGGAGCCTCCCAAGGTTCAGGTGACACACCAACTCGTTGTATGCATTCGCTCCGTGCTCATCCTGGAGGCTCTTCAGCAGTACTTCGAAGGCATCAACAGCCCCTCTCACGTCCCCCTTCTTTTCGAGAGCAGTCGTCAGCCCCCACAGGAAGACCTGGTTCGACGGATAGGTCCTCAAACCCTCGCGCGCAAAGGCAATTGCCTTGTCGTACTCACCTGCATCCGAGGAAATTGCCACAAGCATACTCAAAGCCGTGAACCGATTGTACACTCCGTGTTCCGCAGTTTTCATGAGCATCGGGAGCGCTTTGGGCCTGTCGTCGCCGACAAACGGGAGCCAGTTGAAATGCTCGGTCTTTCGGCTCCTCCAGTAGTAGAAGCCGCCGATCCCTGCGTACGCATCAACGAGTCCTGAGTCTTGGCTGATTGCATCCTTGAATGCCGAGAAGGCAGCAACACCCCGCAGAGCACCTCCCATCCAATCGCCCCGATACACCCTGGAATATGAATCACACCCTTCTGCAGTGGCGAGATAGAAATACCCCCACTTCGCGTCGGCTCCGCCGGCATCAATCAGCAGTTTCGATTTTTCCTTCGCAAGCACGAGCAGTGAATCGAGTCGGACCTGGTCAACCGAAAGCTCATGATCGACTGCGATCGTTTGCATGACGCCAGCCCGATATGCGTATCCGGCAGGATGATTCGGAAAAAGACTGATCACCTCACCGAAAATCGAATCGGCCTGCGAGTAATATTGCTTCCAGGTCAGATCGATCCCCTGGACAATCAGGGCATGCAGCTTTTCGTCGGGCAGCGTCGTCTGCGCTGAAGCGTTCAGCGTGACAGCCAAACAGAAGAGCAAGGCTCTTGAAACGCTCATCATTCTCCTGTTCACTCCGTCCCGAATATCCTGTCGCCTGCATCCCCCAGGCCAGGGACGATGTAGCCCCTCGAATTCAGTTTCTTGTCGAGTGCACACGTGAAAATCGGGACTTCCGGGTGTTCCTTATGCACACGGCGCACTCCCTCCGGCGCTGCAACGAGCGTCACACTGACGAGGGTTCGCGCTCCGCGGTTCTTCAGATACGTGATAGCCGCTGCGAGGCTTCCACCTGTGGCCAACATGGGATCAAGGAGAAACACCATCGCCTCCTTCAGGTTCTTCGGCACTTTGAAGTAGTAATCTACGGGCTTCAGTGACTGTTCGTCACGATACAGCCCGATGTGTCCCACACGCGCATCGGGAAGAATTTCCACGAATCCTCCCACGAGGCCGAGTCCCGCACGCAGGATCGGCACGAGGATGACCGGTCGAGGAACGACAACGCCGCGCGCCGTCGCGAGCGGAGTCCGGACTGAAACCGAATGCACCGGCAGCTCCCGCGTGACTTCAAATGCCATCAAGGTGGACGCACGGCGAAGAATGGAACGGAATTGATTGCTCGGCGTTCGTTTGTCTCTGAGCAGCGTCAGATCGCGCTGCACGAGTGGATGATGAATGATGGTGAGGTTGGTCATGGAGGCCCCGTCGTGAACTACTTGCGCTTGAACGTCAGGGTAAACGGTACTCCTGCGAAACCAAAGTGCTCGCGAATCCTGTTGATGAGAAACCGCTTGTAGGATTCCTGGACGAGCTTGGGTTCGTTGCAGAAGAATGCGAACATCGGCGGCTCCGTCTTCACCTGCGTGATGTATTTGATCTTGATTTCTTTCGGACTTGAGGATTTGGGAGGATTACGCTCAATCTCGGGGAGCAGGACGTCATTCAACTCGCTTGTTTCAATTCGCTTGCAGTGTTCTTCACGGACATGTTTCGCCGTATCGATGAGCTTGTGGATCCTCTGTTTTGTGAGAGCTGAAACGAACATGACAGGTATATGATCGTGGAGCCCAAGCTTCCCCTTCAGAAATGTCTCGTACTCGCGCGCCGTGTTTGTGTCCTTCTCCACAAGATCCCATTTGTTCACGGCGATCAGCGCGGGGCGCCGCCGCTCCATTGTCGACTCGACAATGTGGAGGTCCTGGACATCGAAACCGCGCTTTGCATCGAAGAGAATCAGCGCGACGTCGCAACGCTCGATGCTCCGTAGCGTCCTCATGGCGCTATAGAACTCAATGCTCTCCGTCAAGCGCCTGCGTTTTCGCAGGCCAGCCGTATCGATGAGGATGAACTCCTCTCCTCCATATTTCAACAACGAATCGATTGGATCGCGCGTCGTTCCGGCAATTTCCGTAACGACCTGGCGCTGCTTCCCCAGCAGGGCGTTGACAATGGAGGACTTTCCGACGTTTGGCTTGCCGATGACGGCGAGACGAAGACGGGGCTGTTCAGGTTCCGCGTTTGGATTCGGGTTTAGAAGCGCCGTGATGTGATCGAGAAAATCACCGATCTGTCTGCCTGCCAGTGCAGAAATCGAGATCGGATCGCCCAGTCCCAACGAAAAGAACTCAGCGACATTTGCCTCCCGCTTTGCCGAGTCGATCTTGTTGACGGCGAGGCAGATTGGCTTTCTTGACTTACGGAGGATGTTGGCAATTTCCTTGTCGAGGGGTGTAACGCCATCCAACGCATCGACGACAAAGACCACGACGTCGGCCTCTTCAATGGCGATGGTCGCCTGTTCCCTGATGGCCCGTTCGAACACGTCCTCGGAGTCCGGGATGTATCCTCCCGTATCGATGATCGTGAAATGCGAGCCAGCCCATTCGGTTTCGGCATATTTTCGGTCGCGGGTAACGCCCGGCATGTCATGCACGATGGCTTCCCTGGCGCCGAGGATACGGTTAAAGAGCGTGGACTTCCCGACGTTTGGGCGTCCGACAATAGCGATGATGGCTGAGGACATAGGTTGGATGGTGGTTGTATCGTAAGGTAGCCAAAATTGGCCAGAGATTCAATGAATCCGGTCGCGGGAGATGTATGGTATGCGATGGAAGGTTACCGGAGGGAGGATCGTTGAAGAATCGTCGGGGCGGCGAGATTCGAACTCGCGACCTCTTGGTCCCGAACCAAGCGCGCTAGCCAGGCTGCGCCACGCCCCGATCCAGATCAACAACAAAACAAGATACTGAAAACCATCCGAAAAAGCAACGATGATATTCGTCACTCAGACGTTTGCTGCCCGACGGTAGAGTTCGGAAACTTTCGCCACGATCTTGTCGATTTCCGATTCGCGGTTCACACTCAAATGCACGATTCTCTTATCCGCCCCGAACCACGTGAGCTGTCTTTTCGCAAAGTGCCGCGTGTTTTGCTTGATCAACTCGATCATCCTTGGGAGATCGGTCGCTCCCGAGAGATGTTCGAAGGTTTCTTTATATCCGACCGTGTTGAGGGCGTTCAGTTTCGGATCATATCCCCGTTTCTTCAGCCCCTCTACTTCCGCAACGAGCCCCTGTTCCACCATCGCTTCCACCCGCAGGTTGATCCGTTCATACAACATGTTCCTGTCCCAATCGAGCATGACCTGGACCGACGGAAGCTTCGGCCCTTTTGCTTGATCTGCGTGATGTTGAGAGAGCGGTTTTCCAGAGACGAGATACACTTCGAGCGCGCGTATCACTCGACGTGCTGTGACTTCTTTCATGCCGGCTGCTGAGACAGGATCAACCTCTCTGAGCGTCGCCATCAAGGCACTGACTCCTTCGCTGGCGAGTCGGTCCTCAAGTCGTCCGCGAATTTCGGGATCTCTTCCGGGTCCGTCGAACATGCCATCGATGGCAGCACGGATGTAAAGCCCGGATCCGCCGACGATAATTGGAACATTTCCCCGTGCGATAATTCCGTCGATGACCGGGGGGACGTCGATTCCGAACTGACCCGCGCTGTAGTCCTGAGACGGCTCCAGAATATCGATGAAATGATGGTCTACGCGCGCCCGATCTTCGAGCGTCGGCTTGGCGGTGCCGATGTCAAGATATTTGTAGACCTGGCGTGAGTCAGCGGACACAATCTCGCCCCCGAGCATCTCGGCCAGGAGGATCGACAGAGAAGTCTTGCCCGATGCAGTTGGTCCAACGATTGCAAGTATCGTGCGGGGTTTCACTTGGGGAGATGAAATATGTGGATGGACGGACTCAGCGCATGCGCTATTGCCCGTTCCACCCTTTCTTACCGATGAGTGGAACAAACTTGAATCCCTTCACGACGCGGTTCTGAAATGTCTCGCCGGTCTTCGTAAACACATGAAGGTCCTGCATGTCAAGAGCGCCTATCGGGATCACAAGCGTACCTCCTTCGGCGAGCTGTTTCAGGAGCGGATCCGGGACATCCGGTGCAGCGGCCGTCACAACGATCCCATCATAGGGAGCGAACTCCGACCACCCGATGGTTCCATCACCGGCCTTTGAAGCGATCCGATAACCGCACTTTTCGAACATCTTGCGCGCTTGCAGCAACAGATCGATATGACGTTCGATTGTAAACACCTTGCAGCCAAGCTCTGCCAGAACCGAAGCCTGGTAGCCGGATCCAGTACCAATCTCAAGGACGCGCGCTCCTTCCCTCGGCGCAAGTTCCTGCGTCATGAAGGCCACGGTGTAAGGCTGCGAAATCGTCTGCTGCTTGGCTATCGGCAGCGCCGTATCGTCGTACGATCTGTTCACAAATGGTTCCGAAACGAACAGATGACGTTCCACCTTTCCCATTGCCTTCAGCAAGCGTTCGTCTGTAATGCCCCGGTCACGCAGCACGCCGATCATCTCACGGCGCTCATCGTCGAAACGGCTCATTCATACTCCCTGAGTAGTACCTGAAGAAATCGCCACGTCGTCCGCCAATGCGTCATGTGGCTCGTCGCACCGGTGTAAATCGTTGCGATTGGAACACTGGAGATTCTGCATCCCCTCCTTGCCGCCTTAAGAAGAAACTCCGTTTCGGCCTCATATCCATCCGAAACAAACTGCACTGACTCGAGGACCCGTCTGCCGATCATCCTATACCCTGTCTGACTATCGGGGATCTTCACACCCGTTTTGGCAGACACCAGCGCGGATGTGATCGTGTTCGACAAGATTCTGTGCAAAGGCATTCCGCGGCCAAACCGCTGTCGGCATCCGAGAAGAATATCCGCCTTTTGTGCAGACCAGGCCTCAATGAAAGCCGGAAGATCGTTTGGATCGTGCTGCATGTCGGCATCCATCGTGATAGCCGAGTCAAATCCTTCGTTGCCCAGCACGTGCTCAATTCCTGTGCGCAGTGCGGCTCCCTTTCCACGGTTCGTAGAGTGACGAAGCACAACGA
>DATJQB010000274.1:0-5372 GCA_035506075.1 Bacteroidota bacterium
GACGTCTTGGATTCAGCAGGCTTCGGGGGAGGAGCAGGTTTGACTTTCTGAACTGCTCTTGTCGAATCGACGGGTTTCTTTACATTCTCCATCGGAGTGCTGATGGTGTCTTCCTTTTTCGGCGACTCCGTCCGCGTATGCAATGCCACAAGCAGGTCCGATGTCTGGGGATCAATCAGCGGATCGACCTGGACTATTTCCGGCGAGACCTGGAACGTTAACTGAACCGAAGTGGGGGATTGGAACACAAGCACGCGCCTGATCGCGTCCCCCGGCTTAAACCGGCTCAGCGCCTCCGTGTCGGCGACTGCATCGTTCACTGTAACGTAGAGCCAGCTATCGGCGGAAAGAAAGGCGTCAAATGTTGTCAGCTTGTGAGCGACCTTGATCGTGAGCAGGTAGCCGTTGAGGCGCTGCTCAAGAGAAAGCCCCGTGATGTCGAAGGGAGAGCTGGCTGCGGGTGCAGGCTTCTTTGCCTCGGGCTCATCCGTGGTGAGCGCAAGTCCGCGGGGCGAAAGTCGTTCGAGCAGACCGATAATCTCAGCGGCCGGTACATAATAGAGGCTGTCAAGCAACAGGGTGGAGCGCACTCCCTGGTAGACCGATGAGACGCTTGTGATGATGTCTGTGACGACCAGGAACGGAGAACCTGCCGTTGCTTTGAGCCGATGGTTCGGAAGCCGCATCTCAATTTTGTGTCTCTCCGGACTTGAAACACACGGAACGGAAAGAGCGGACGACAGGTCCTGAACGGAAATGAAGACGACACCGGAGCTGTCGTAGCCGGTCACCAATCCGGTCTTCTCGCCGATCCGGATGCGAACGGGAGTCTTTCCGGCGCGGGCAGGGATGAAGATGAAGCAAAGGAGGAAGAGAACTGAGAGGAGGCGAAAAGCCGGACGATTGCTGATCATCTATCGATAGTTTACGAATTGCACGGGAAAAGATAAATCGGCATCGCGCACCAGCTTGATAATCGCCTGCAAATCATCCTTGTCTTTGCCGCTGACACGTACCTGATCGTCCATGATCTGCGCCTGAACACGGACCTTCGAGTCTTTGATCATCTTGACGACCAAACGCGCGTCATCCTTGCTGATGCCAACGACAAGTGTGATCTGCTGTTTGACGGTGGCGCCTGTGGCGGGTTCCACGGTGCCATACCGAAGCGCCTTGATGGAAACGCCCCGCTTGATGAGCTTGGACTGCAGGACATCGACCGCGCTCTTGAGGTGAAACTCGTCAACTGTGTGAACGGTGATCTGTTTATCTTTCTCGTTGAAATCGATCACCGTCTTTGAATCTTTGAAATCGTAGCGCTGGCTGATTTCTTTGCGGGCTTGATTGAGGGCGTTGTCGACTTCCTGGAGATTGACTTCGGAAACGATGTCAAACGAATTTTGCTGGGCCATGCACGTTAGTTCAAAATCTCAACGATGTTCCGCTGGGTAGTGACGCGGATCCGGACACGAATCGAATCCCCGTTTGACGAAACGACCTTACCGACTCCGATGATGACACATTGGTCGTCCTGCGCGCTTTCGATGTGGTACGAAGCGTTCACGTTTTCGTTCATCGGGTAAACCTGGGACATGGAGATGTTGGCAAAACTTTTGCCGCCTCCTCCCTGCGTCGTCGGCTTCCAGTAATATGCGTTCGCCCTCGCAGCAAAATTCTGCAGATCAACAATGATGGCGTTCCGGGAATCCTCGACCGTGTTGGCAGAAAACATGCTCACGCCCACATAGATCGCGATGCCGATGAGCATCATGCCAAGTACCACGAGGAAGAGCTGCGTCTGTCCCATAGACTAACTCGATGTAATCTGCCGTGAACCCTCAGAAGACAACTACTCCAACATCACAGCAACTTGTTCAAAATGTATGCCGCGTGCCACTGGGCGCGGGAGGTTTCGGGAAAACAAAATTCTCCCCGGAAAGCGAAATTTCTGGCTTGCAATTGCCTCGGAAGTAACAACTTGGGAGAAAAACAAAAGCAAATGAGACCTTGACAAAATCTCGACGGGTAATATTGCGAATCTCATCGAAATAATCAACGATTTCCATTCTCCGGCACGCGAGCTCCGCAGATTGGAATGAGTCTGAGACAAAAAGTGTTGCCCAAAATCACCACTCAATCTTCGAAATTGAACTGAATGTCGATGTCTCTGCACCAGCTTTCACAGGAATTCGCACAAAGTGTCTCATTCTTAGACTGGCTTTTTGAGCGTACGTCTGGAGTCGGATCAAAGCACATTTTCTGCTCCCCTCTTCTTTATTCAGAATCACAACAGCATTCGAATGCAGGGATGCAGAATCCGCAGGAGGGAGCTTCGCAGAAAATCATCGAAGACTTCCGTCAGAGTTGCTGATCATGGAGCGTACGGTGTCACGAGTTGTCCACAACCTCTCACAACATGGCGTGACTTTTCGAACGCCGGCAGAGATGTCATCGGAACGCCTGCGCCGTGAACGAAGAGAACCGGCGTTGAGACTAATCTGATATCAACAGGAGAAGGGGCGGTTCAGATGATGGGTCGCTTAATCGGAACGATCACTTGCGGATCACACCGGTCTCCATGCTCCAGAAAAGGAGATCGAGTTCGTCGAGAGGGATGCCAATGTGGTCGGCGAATTTCATGAAACGTTGTTCGACTGCGAGGTACTGTTTGCGTGAGAGTGATTTTGGAATACTTCGTATTGCGCCGTACCGTTTAAGATTTCGCAGGATGTGCCGGTCGAGAATTGCCAGTCCCCCGTTTCTCCCAACATTCCGAAGAAAGTGAGTCGCCTCTTTGTAGCCGAGCCCGTGCACATTTCGTACGAGCCACTCGCGCTGCTCTATTGACGTCGATTCTCCTTGCAAATATCCGGCGACGAGTGAAAATGAGGACTTGAGTTTGAGAAGATGGCGGGCCTTGGTCCTGTGGAATCGAATGTAGTTCGCTGGATCGCGCAGGAGTGCCTCCGGGTCGATCGCGCGATCGTGGAAGGAGAGCTTTTGCAGGGCGTCGATGACCTTGCCGGCGTTTTCCGCGCTCGATTGCGGCGTCAACAGGCAGTAGGCCATCTCGTAGAAGTATTCGGAAGGTCGAACGCGGCGAAAATCATCCAGCCGCGAGCGAATAGCCTCCCGTCGCATATTGTAGCGCGACAGCAGTTCGGCGACGAGAACCTCCTGGCCGGTCCTGTTCAATCGCCACCTTCGTCGGGCAATGAGATTCGGTTTCTTCCGCGGAAGCGGACCATCCCGTCGTGCTCGAGATTTTTCAATAGCAGCTGGAACCACGCCCGGTCGCGCACGGAGAAATCCGGCACGATGATGCGCGCGAGGGAGAGTGTGCTCATGGATGACCCGGCGCTGAGAGTCCGCAATGCCTCGACAGTTTTGCCGCGGTAAATCCGGTTTGGTATTCCTGCGCGTCCCGGCTCTTTCCTGGGCACAAGGAGCCGAGGGTGCCTGGAAACCTTATGTGCGCTCGGACAAAGTTGGTTCAATGGACACTGTTTGCATCGCGGCTGCACCGCTGTGCAGATCATTGCACCGAAGTCCATAAGTCCCTGGTTCCAATCGTGGGCCCGGCCGCGTGGAAGATGATCGGCCGCAACGTCCCAGATGTCGCGAGGAGTGGATCGTTTTGGGTGTATGCGTTCCGGATACAGTCGCCGAAGCACCCGCTCAACATTTGTATCGACGACAGCGACCTGCTTTCCGAATGCGAAACAGGCGACTGCGCGGGCCGTGTACTTTCCAATGCCGGGGAGTGACTCAAGAGCGTGAACATCTTCCGGAAGCTTTCCCCGATACTTGCGGACGACTACCTGGCTGAGGGACCTGAGTCGCAGGACTCTATTATTATATCCCATTCCCCGCCACGCCCGGATCGCATCTGCAGGAGTTGATTCCGCGAGCTTCTTGAAAGTACTGTATTTCCTGAGGAATTCCGGGTATTTCCACAACACACGAGAGACCTGCGTTTGCTGAAGCATGACTTCCGAAACAAGTATGCGGTAGGGGTTTTGTTCGTCTCGCCACGGAAGGTCTCTTCCATATTCCGCATACCATTGGAGGAGTTTTCGTGTGACTGCCCGCTGCCGGGTAGCTAGCGATGTCGGGGTTGTTGTGTGTCTTCTCTCCAATGTCTCTTCGACGCTTCACGATTGTTGAGTTCCGACCATCCTGGCGATGACCGGCTTGTTTCCTTCGAGCATATCAAGCGCTGACAACTCACCCATCTCGACCCATCGGATCTGTTCAAACACATTGTTCGTCGGAGTTCCCTCGAACCTGGAAACAAAGAAGTACATCACCTCGAACTCGCCTCCGTCGGCGTAGCGATTGATCTGTGAATCGGTGTAATCGTACGACTCGACAACGATTGAAAGCTCCTCACGCACTTCGCGCTTCATGCAGTCGAGGAACGACTCACCGGGGTCCAACTTCCCTCCCGGAAATTCCCACTTCAATCCATAGCGCGAGTCCTTCCTGCGCTGACAAACAAGAACGCGATGTTCTTTCCTGATGACTGCGACTGCGGCTCGTATCATATGTCGGAAAATATACCGAATGAAGCATCAATTTCCAATGTGCAGCATCCGCATCATTCATTGCTCTTTCATTGCGGATCACTGATATTCTCTCTACTTTTGTTTACCAGCCTCACCGATACCTCAGCTCTGCCCCCCGAAGGAGCCTGTGCTGCATGGAAGGTGGGAGTTACCCGGATTCTCAGTCCAATCAAGGCATTCATGGCCGGTATATTTCTCCAGCGTGCTCAGCACTGCGTGACTTACGTGCGCGTTCCCACGACGTCCGGCCGGATCAATCAATCGCTGTTCCGGGTTGCTGTGTTCGCACGAATGCTCTTCGCAGGAATACTTCTGATTCTTCTCTCCAACGCCGCGTCCGCCGGCTGCACGGATGGTGCAGCTGACCAGGGACGCATCCGCGGCACCGTATCGGATTCCGCCAACGGTCAACCCATTCCGTACGCAAACGTCACGATCCGCGGGACGTCGCTGGGCGCCTCGACAAATTCATCCGGCTTCTATCATATCTCGGCGGTTCCGCCCGGCACGTACACTCTGATGATTTCTCAGGTTGGGTACCGCACAAAAGAAGAGGTCGTCACGGTCCGTGAGAACCAGATCACGCAGCACGATGTGAAGCTCGCAGCGACGGTGATCGAGAAAGAAGAGATGATCGTTGTCGGGGAGCGGCCCGTTCGTCCGAACGAAGCGAATCTCGGGATGCAGAAGATATCGACAAAAGAAATCAGCATGGTCCCGGCCGGTGCAGAAGCGGACATCTTTCGTGCCCTTCAGACAAATCCCGGTGTGATGACGACAAGCGACGTCAGCGCACGATACTAC
>DATJQB010000275.1:0-11916 GCA_035506075.1 Bacteroidota bacterium
GGCGAATGGAAACGGAATGGGTGGAAGCGGCTCTGATCTAGGACAACAACCGCACGGCCACAGGATCAGCGGGGAACATAATGCGGGACGTCCGAGCGTGAAGGCCTGCCTCCGGACATTCCGCACAAACATCGGCGAGTGCCAGCACAGAAAATAAACCTCGTGATTGGCGCCTTAGCCCATTCAACAAGGTCGTAGCGCCCGTTTCCAAAACTAATGCGATTGCAAAAAAAGATCACAGATTGGAGACAACTCTAGCAGCAGCCGCCCCCGGGAAGGTGCGTCACCTTTTCCGTTGCGAAGATCATTTCCTGGGCGCTGAACGTTTCGTGGAGAACCAGAACCTTGTACCATCTCCTGAATGCTTCGATGAGGATGATCACCGCGCACGTCATGATGACGACCGTCAGCGTGGTGTTGACATAGCCCTGAGTCGCCGTTTCAGGCTTCGACGCCAAAGGAAGGTAGTTGTCGAAAATATTGAACCAACCTGCGACAAGGGTGGTAATCGAGACGAAGAACATAGGCACCATCGTCACCCACACGTAGCGCACTTTTCCGGCGTTGATAATTGCGGACGAGGCAACTGCAAGCGCCACGCCGGCAAGAAGCTGGTTCGCCGTGCCGAACATCGGCCAGATCGTACCGATGCTGCCTGCCCAGATGAAATAGGCCCAGGCAAAGACGACCACGGCAGTCGAAAGAAATGTGCCCGGAATCCAATTTGTTCGCTCGAAAGGCTTCCACACTCTGCCGACAAACTCCTGCACGAGGAATCGTGCGATCCTTGTGCCGGCATCGATCGTTGTCAGAATGAAAAGCGCTTCAAACATGATTGCGAAGTGATACCAGAAAGACATCAGCCCTTTCATGCCGGGGATGGCCGAGAAGATCTGAGCGAAACCGACCGCCAGCGAAACAGCCCCCCCCGGTCTTCCGACGACAATCTCACCGACTTCTTTCTGCAGTTCTGTCAGATTGGTGATGTGCATGCCAAGGGCGCTGAATTTCTCCGGTGAGAGATTGATCGCGAAGTAGTCGCCGGGATACAGCGAGCAGGCAGCGATCAGCGCAATAATGCCCACAAGACCTTCCATCAGCATGCTGCCGTACCCGATCATCCGCGCGTCCGATTCTTTGTTCAGCATTTTTGGTGTCGTTCCCGAGGACACAAGAGAATGGAATCCCGAGATCGCTCCGCAGGCGATCGTAATAAACATAAAGGGATAAAGCTTCCCGGCGATGATCGGTCCGCCCCCGTGGATATACTGTGTGACCGCCTCCATCTTTAGTTCGGGAGCAACGATGAACACACCAATGACAAGAGCAGCCACCGTCCCGATCTTCATGTACGAGCTAAGGTAGTCTCTGGGAGCCAGCAAGAGCCAGACAGGAAGAACCGAGGCGATGAATCCGTATATCGCCATCGCAATGATGATCCCTTCCCGAGAGAGCGTGAAGTAGGGTTCGAGGAATGAACCCGGGACGAGACTGCCGAGAAGCACGCAGGCAATCACGCTCACGACTCCGATAACGCTCGCCTCGCCTATCTTCCCCGGACGGATCTTGTTCATCCAGAGCCCCACGAAGAGCGCGATTGGGATTGTCATGGCAATCGTGAATGTGCCCCAGGAGCTCTCGCGGAGCGCGTTGACTACAGCGAGGCCGAGGCCCGACAACGCGATGATCACAATGATGAGGATGGCGATGGAGCCGACGATTCCTGCGAGGGGGCTGATCTCGAACCGCGCGATGCTGGCGAGCGACCTTCCCTGCCTCCGAATGGAGGCGCCGAGAACGACAAAGTCGTGAACAGCGCCGGCGAGCACAACGCCGATGACGAGCCAAAGGAACCCCGGCAGGTACCCGAATTGCGCCGCGAGTACCGGGCCAATGAGCGGGCCGGCTCCGGCGATGGCGGCAAAGTGATGTCCGAACAGTACCCACTTGTTGGTGGGATGAAAATTCTGTCCATCATTGAATTCATGAGCCGGCGTCACGCGCGTGTCGTCGAGCGCGATCACCTTTGCGGCGATGAACGCACCGTAATACCGATACGCGATGACCATGCAGCAGAGAGCGACGAGGAGAAGATAGAGAGCATTCATGTACGTTTCCGATTTCCGATACAATCCATCATTCGGCGAGTCAGCTTCATTGAAATGCCGAGTGGACAATACACGATTTTTGAGAGAGTATCAACCTGAATCAGACAGAGTCAGCGAACCTGGGAGGAATCCAGAAGTACGACGCCGGCATCCTTCATCTCGTCGAGAGCACGTGATCCGTCACCCGGTCGCACATCGACGGAAGCGACGGCGTCGGTGACTACAAATGTCTTGAATCCGTTTTTCATCGCATCGAGCGCAGATGCTTTGACACAATAGTCAGTCGCGAGTCCGACGACATACAGCTCTGCAATGTCGGCCTGATGAAGATAGCTGGCCAAATCGAGGTTTGTAGCTTCGAAGGCAGAGTAACCGTCATCCTTGTCTTGTGTCCCCTTGAGAAACACCTGCTGAATTTTCCCGCGGAGCAGTTCGGGGTGGAATTCCGCGCCGGCCGTATCGCAGACGCAATGTACCGGCCACTGCTTGAAATGAACCGATCCGGCTGGATGCCAATCCTTCGAAGCGACGATCACATCGAAGCGGCCCAACATCCTGTTGATGACCGGGACAACCTTGTCCCCATCATTGACAGCGAGTGCCCCGCCGGGGCAGAAATCATTCTGAACATCGACAATGAGCAAACCCCTCATCGCGTTCACCCTCCTTGTTAGAACTGCTGCTGCAATCCTTCTACCAGACGAGCCCGCGTGCTCAGCAGCTTCTGAGAAATTCCGACCCTGTAGATGTGCGGAAACTCGAACCGCTTGTGCTCAGCCGCCAGATGCGTGAGTCGTTCCTGCACATACAGGGCGCTCTCGTGCACATTGCTTTTGACAAGTGTCTTCCCATGCTCCATCACCTTCACCATCAGCGGCTCGGACGTGAAATTTTTTAGGGCGCTCCGCTGTTCAGGGAAAAATGGATGGAAGATGTTCTCCGGCGGCGCCTCACCGTCAAGCGTCACGCCGTCTGCGGTAAAAATCCCCTCGGGATTCATGAACCGATGGATCGATTTAACCCCGGGAAGCGTCAGTTTGGTGTAGTTTTCGGAGAACTTCAGCCTCGGTTCGCCATCACACATGCTCAGCTTGTAGACACCGTCCAACGCCGCTGCAGGCTGGCCTGTCACAAGGCGCGTCCCGACACCGAACATATCGATTGGAGCCCCCTGGTCCTCCAGCAAGCTGCGGATAACGTATTCGTCGAGTTGATTTGAGACTGTGATCTTCACGTACTGCAGGCCGGCCTGGTCGAGCATGGCACGAGCGTGTTTGGAAAGATACGCAAGGTCTCCGCTGTCAAGCCGGATGGCCATCAGGCGGTGACCTCGTTGTTCGAGTTCCTTCGCGGTGGTGATCGCATTCGGGACGCCGCTCCGCAGCGTGTTGTACGTATCGACAAGCAGGACGCAATTGTCCGGGTACACTTCAGAATATTTTCGAAATGCGGTCAGCTCGTCGCCGAAGCTCTGGACCCAGGAATGCGCCTGCGTCCCTGAGACTGCAATGTCGCTGTGGAACGCTGCGAAGACGTTCGATGTCGCGTCAATACCGCCGATGATTGCAGCCTTCGTAGCCTGAATCCCGCCAAATCCCTGTGCTCTCCGGAGGCCGAAATCCACAACGCGTCTCCCCCCTGCCGCCGCTCTGACACGCGACGCCTTCGTTGCAATCAACGATTCGAAGTTCAGGATATTGAGCAACAGTGTCTCGATGATCTGGGATTCTATCAACGTTCCCTCGACCCTCAAGAGGGGTTCGAGCGGAAAGACTATCTCGCCTTCACGAACAGACGTGATCGAACCGCGGAACTTGAACGAGCGGAGATAGCGAAGGAAGTCCTCTTTGAAACCGGACTTCCTGAGGTACTCGACAATTTCATCGCTGAACGAAAATCCCTCGATCATTTCAAGGACATCCGTCAACCCGGCAAAGAGGACATACCCACCGTGGAAAGGGTTTTCCCGGTAGAAATAATCGAAGCAGCTCGTCGCATTCGACCGGCCGGTCAGGAAATATCCCTGCGCCATCGTGAGCTGATAGTAATCGGTGTAGATGCCTGAGCTGTTGTTCAGAAGATTCATGTTGTCCCGGGAAAGCTGTTTGTGAGTGAACACGGACCGCGCCGTTCGTTACACGATCGCATTTTGATGAAGCCGGATTTCCGGCCTGCCGTCAACAAATGAGATTGCCACAACATCAAATCTGCAGGGTTGATGTTCATTGCCGTGTTCGCGGACATATCCTTCGGCAACCTTCTTCAGTTGCTCTTCCTTGGCGGGAGTAATGGATTCCTCGGGTGTACCGAACCTGGCGCTCACGCGAAGCTTCACCTCAACGAAAACGACTTCCCCGCCCTGTTCAGCCACAATGTCGATTTCGCCCCGATCGTACCTGTAGTTTCGGCTGAGGATGACGTAGCCGCGTTCTTCGAGAAATTTCGCGGCCATGTCCTCGCCGAGCTTTCCTTTGCGACGTCTGTCCATACGGGGATCAGTCCGGCCCTCCGGCAGAATGTTCAAGTTCAGCGATTGGAACATGGAACGTCCGGCGATGGATCGGACACAGTCCAAACCGCTGCACCGCCTCAACGTGAATGCGTGTCCCATACCCCTTGTGCCGATCGAAACCGTACTCGGGATATTGTGCATGATACTCCATCATAAGCCTGTCACGAGTCACTTTTGCAATGATGGACGCCGCAGCGATCGTCTGAGATTTCGCGTCACCGCCGATCACGTTTCGATAGCGCACCGTCTCGTGCCTGAAGCTGTTGCCATCGGCAAGGATCAGATCCGGAACAAGCCTGCCATTCTCGATGGCCTTGTGCATCGCCAGGATTGAGGCCTGATAGATATTGATTCTATCGATGACTTCGTGACTCACGATTCCCACACCGATGGACAGCGCAACAGCATGGATTTCGTGATACAGTCGCTCTCTCTGCTTCGCGCTGAGCTTCTTCGAGTCATTGACTCCATCGATGGTCACTCCCCTGGGCAAGACCACCGCGCCTGCCACCACGGGACCGGCAAGGGGACCGCGTCCGGCTTCATCGACGCCGGCAATAATCTCCGCCCCCTGAGCCCACTCTGATTCTTCTATTTCAAGTGTGGGGAATGAACGCACGCGCCGGGCTGCAAGATGATCATTCATTTCAGGAACCCATAAAGATGGAAACAATCCCGCCCACCATACACACCTTCAAGATAAGACTTAGCCGCCTCAAATTCGACAGCGTCGAATCGTACCACATGGCGATAATGACATAGGCGAGTGCGAGATTCACGAACATCACAAAGAAGAGATAGGTATAGTTATAAACACCTGCGGCCGCGGGAACCAGCGTTGCAAGAATAAGCGCACCAAGAGCAATCGAAGCACCCAGCAGACCGGCTTCAGGTCCATGCTTCACCGCCAGGGTCTCTGCTCCGACCGTGGCATCCCCATCGACATCCTCAACATCCTTCAGGAGCTCTCTCGCGAGGTTCGCGAGGAACGCGAAGACTGCGGGATACAATCCGAGGTCGATGCGGCCGGGGACGGACGCTCCGAAGGGGAACGCAAGCGCTGTCATGAACGCGACCATGACGTTTCCTGCAACGACAGTCCCCTTGAGATTTTTGCTGTACCAATACAGGCATGTGCTCCAGACAATCGCTATGCCGATCGCCCACAGTCCGAGGGGGACGCTCAACACCAGGCCGGCTGCCGTGCAGGTCATCCAGAGTTTCCTCGCATCCTCAAGCGTCAGCGCACCGCGAGGCAGCGGGCGATGCGGCCTGTTGACCTTGTCGATGTTCAGGTCAAAGGAATCATTGATCGCGTTGCCCCCTCCCGCGATGAGAGCAGCGGCAATGCCGGCGACAACTATCAGGAGCCAGTCCAACCCGGAAGGTTTTCCGAGGATACCTGCGACAACGACAGTGAGAAAGACAATTCCAAGGTTGACGGGGCGGAGAATTTCGATCCGCGGATCGAGAGTTTTAGAATTCATTCATCAAACGCAAATGAAGTTTCGCTGTGCTGAAGGTGTCCCCCTGTCCGAATGCAAAACTGACACTCATCAGACCGAGGGGAGTATCGAGCCGGATGCCGGCTCCATATCCTGTCCTGTTCAGTTCCTGACGTACAAGTCCAACCTCCGGCCTGTCCGGAACCAGGATGTAGCCCACATCGACGAATCCAAAAGCATACGACCGCCCGCCGGTCAGCACCCTGTATTCGATGTTAGACCACGCAACGCGAGATCCGAGAAACTGTCCTTCCCGATAGCCGCGCAGTGTGTTTGCCCCGCCAAGCCTGAACAGGTCGCTTTGCTCAATCGAGCCGCTTCTGAAATCTCTTGCTGCCAGACCGGCAGACAGCACCTGATTCCTCAGCGGCGAATAGTCGTATTCAAGATCGAATGAGAGCTTCTGCGTTGCTGACCGATTCGCTGCCGAGGCGAGAAACGAACTCTCAATTGTCTTGACGCCCGACTGATATTCCGTTCTGTAACGCACGCCGCTGACCGGCGTCACGGGATCATTGCGCGAATCATACGAGACCGAGACCCCGAGGCTCGCGGTGCGGCTTTCGCTCGATACGCTTGCGCCGTAGCCCTGCGTTGGCATGACATGCTGTGAGGCGAAGAGGACGCCAACATTCAATTCATCGGTTGCCATCAGTTCGGCTGCAAGCGTGTACTCGTTTCGAATGTACGTTGAATCCTGTTTCCGCTGAACAAATCCCGCGTCTGCGTTGACGGGTAGCGATGCTATCCACGGCTCCCGGTACTGGAGGTTGATGTCCTGCGACGTTTGAGTCTCCCGGTACCAACGCGCCGATAAGCGCCTCCCAGTCCCAAGGATGTTGCGAAACTGAACATCCACCAATCCCGTGAAATAGCCTGACGATGTACCCTGCGCGGCCGGGACATATCCGACAATCCCGTCGAATCGGTTGGGATTGCCTTCGGTTACCTTGAGCAACACTCCGACTGTCCCATCGGGATTGAGATACAGTTCCGGGACAGACACACCCGAGAACAGCTGCATTCTCTCGAGCCGCTGGCGAACCCGCGTGAGCTGCGCATCACTCACGACATCGCCTTCCGTCAACCGTGATTCTCTCGTGATGACGCCTGCGTGGGTCGTCGTATTTCCCTCCACACGAACGCTTCTGATTTTCGCAAGCGAGCCTTCGTTGACATCCAACGACACCGCGACACCGACGGAATCCTCTCCCTCCAGGAATTTCAGGCCGCGGATGGTAACCCTGGCAAACGAGTACCCGTTCCGCTCGTAAAGGTTGAGCATGCTGCCTATGTCGCGCTCGAGCACTTCAGGAACGAACACCGTTCCAATCCTCGTCTGCATCTGACTCTGCAATTCTGCAGTGCCGAGATATTTCATACCATCCATTTCAATCGATACAAGGACGGCTCGTTTTCCCTCGTTGAGTGCGATCTTCAGAACATAAGTATTTTTCTCCGCCCCGGGAAGAAGGCGAAGCGAGTCGACTTTGGAAAACAAATAGCCATCCGACACGTATCCAGCGAGAATCCGGGCCGAGTCTGAACGTACGAAGGTCGTGCCTGGCTTCGTGTCCATCCATGAGAGAATCCTGGACGTCGGAACCGCAATGTTGCCCACGACCTCGATTGAACGGACCGTCCCATGCGGTTGGGCCGTCACTACGTGAGGAAACACAGACACGATGGTCATCCACACAATCAAAAGGAAAAAGCCAGGCGAACTGCTCAACGCACTGGCTTTCCTAGTACATTCACGATCCATCAGGATCACCGCATCCTTCCCCACAAATCTGTCGTGGGATAGCGGAGCCGGTAATCGCCAAATCCCGTCTCGTCAACAAAAATGAATTGGCGATTCAGCTGATAGTAGTACCAGATCTCGTACGGTTTGTTGTCAATGTCGAAAGGATGCCGTTCAATGTTATCGGGGCTTCCGAAACGAACAAAGACCATCCCCATGTCGGTCCGCCACCCTTCCAGGTAATGCGTAAACGTCTGATTGGCATATTGGATCCTGCCATAGTACTCTTCCATCAGCTCATTTCGCCGTGTTTGAGGATCTGGATCGCGCTTAGCCCAGAACTCCAGGAACCTCTTCCGCTTCTCGTCTTCTGTTGTCGCCGATTGGATGTACTCCATCTCTGACTCCCGGGCGATGTACACAAGCTGGTCGATCGCCTTGTCGATGTCGACGATCGCTGCGGGGAGGTCGGTGGATCTGACTGTGAATGTCCTTGAGGTGGTCCCCTTGACGATGGCCTGACCTTTCCCCTGTCCGACCTTTCCAGTGGCGGTCACCGACAGGAAATACGTCCCCATCTTCAACCCCGCGCTGTCGACCTTCAGGAATACCTGCGTCTTATGCCCCTTCACTGCCTCTGACTGAGCACGCGCTGCCACTTCGTTCTTCTTGGAATCGAAGATCCTCCACTCGAATTGCAGCGAATCAAATTCTGGGCGCATGTACGCCTCGAAGAAAACGAAAAACCCCTCTGCGAGATGACTGATGCTGCCGGAGATATTCGGAACGATGGTGCGCTTCTCGCCATCCGTCGTCAGACGGTTCACAAGCATGATGTCGCTCAGAGAAAGGGAATCCTTCTCAAAATCCATGATGAGAAGCGCCTTCTTCACTTGAGACGTCTTGCGGGATTCCTGATCGCGCACCTGGATGGTCATCTGGTAATTCCCCGGCGCGATCTCGACGCTCCTGTGCGTCAGGCTGTACAGCTTGTTCTCCGTCGTTTGGGCAAATTCAGTCACAGGTACATCCACAGTCCAGGTCTGCTCGTGGGCGAGCGTCTTGGAGGGACCGTACATACTCAGGCTGACCTCGTAGCGGGCGATGTAGTGATCTCCCTCTTTGAGAAACCGTATCTCGTCATGCGGAACCTGGACGTAGACATCGACGCGGGAACTCTGGGGTTGATCTGATGCATAGGCCACAGCGTCCGAGTAGAACACGGGACCTGCGTCGAGCGTCGCATGGCGCATCTCGGTCTGAGCGTGGAGGCACACCACAGCAAGGAGGACTGCAACGGCCGTACTCAGAAGGGTTCTTACGGTTTTCGTCGTGCGCATGGTTCTACCTCCCTCGGTCGATATTTATTCCTGACGCGTCTGCATACAGATCATATTCGGTGCAATGGGTCACACGGGCGACCACAAAGCTTCCGACCTCAAGCGCCCGTTCGCTTCGCACATAGACCTCCTGGTCGATTTCAGGCGCATCCCACTCTGTGCGGCCGACGTACAGTCCATCCTCGTTCCGATCGATAAGGACCTTCACTTCCGTACCGACGGCAGACTCGTTGTGTTCTTCCGAAATTTGTTGTTGGAGCTCCATGATCTTCGAGCGCCGCGCTTCCTTGATTTCAGCCGGTATCGGATCCCCGAGCTCAAATGCCGTGGTCCCTTCTTCCTGCGAATACGTGAACACTCCCAACCGATGGAAGCGCATCTCCCCGACGAATTCACAGAGCTGCTCAAAATCGCGATCGGTCTCGGTCGGATATCCCACGATGATCGTCGTGCGCAAACCAATTCCCGGAACCACCGACTTGATCTCGTGAAGAAGGTCACGCAGCGCCCGATTGGTAATTCCGCGCCGCATCGATTTCAACACATCATCAGAAGCGTGCTGAACCGGAATATCGAGATAGCGGCAGATATGCGGATGGTCCCGCATCACGCGCAGAATGCTCCTGGGGAATTTCGCAGGATAGGCATACATCAACCGGATCCACTCGATCCCCTTGACCACAGCCAGTCCAGAGAGAAGTCTGTCAAGCTGGCGTTCCTCATTCAGATCGAGACCATAGTACGTCGTGTCCTGGCCGATCAGGATCAGTTCTTTGACACCACGGGCCGCAAGATGTTCCGCTTCAGTGATGATTTGTTGGGGAGATCGCGAGACGTGTCCACCCCGCATCAAGGGGATGGCGCAAAACGAACAGGGATTGTCGCAGCCTTCAGAAATCTTGAGGTACGCATAGTGGGAAGGGGTGGTGAGACGACGCTCACCGAGGAGTTCCTGTTTGTAGTCGACGCCAAGCTCGCGTACAACCTGTTCCAGGTGATGGGAACCAAAATAGGCGTCAACGTCAGGGATTTCCGCAGCAAGCTCTTTGGCGAAGCGCTCGGAAAGGCAACCCATCACAACCACCTTCTTCAGCTTCCCCTGGTTCTTTCGCTCGACTGCCTCGAGAATCGCATCGATAGATTCCTGCTTTGCTGCTTCAATGAAACCGCAGGTATTGATCACAGCGATGTCTGCGTCGTTCACATCGTCGACGAGATGTGCATGACCGGCATTCAAATGCCCCAGCAGCACCTCGCTGTCGACAAGGTTCTTCGAACAACCCAGCGTCACGACGCTGATCCTCGGTATGTTGTTTTTCTTCGCTCCTGTCACGAAAGCACTACAAAATCGATGTAAAGATACACAATGGGGGCTACAAATACCAGGCTGTCAAACCGATCATAGACACCGCCATGGCCGGGAATCAGTGCAGAGGAATCCTTGACACCCGCGTCCCGTTTGAAGCGCGACTCGACGAGGTCCCCGATCTGTCCGAAGACCCCCACGATCGCACCGATGATCACAGCATCCTGCAGCCTGAGATAATCCAGAACCAGAGACCGCGCCGCAATCATCGCAAGCAGCGCGCCGAAAAATCCGAAGATCGCACCTTCCCAGGATTTCTTTGGACTGACGCGTTCAAACAAACGATGTCGTCCAAACGTCAGGCCGCCAAAATAGGCGGCGGTGTCGCACACCCAGATGCTTGCGAGCAGCGACACAATGGTATATCCACCCCAGCGGGTGATCACCGCCATCTCCGCATCGCCAGCGACTGCAACGCTGAAGAACTTCGAGACCGGGAAACCGTACGGGAACAGTTCACGGATCTCGATGAGCGTGCCGAAAAAGAGCGAGACGACCATCACGCCGAGCACCGTGGTGCCTGCATTGAGGATCGGCGAACCGCGCTGACGGAACAACTCGACAAGAAGGACGACAAGGAGAAAGACGAGAATCGTCACAAGGAGGAACTGCAGTTGTGAGAACATCGATAACGGAAAGCCACGCGCGGCAAAGAAGCGAAACACTTCCGCCTGCAGCCGCTCATAGATGAACGCAACATCTACAACGAAGCCGGCCACGAGGCCGACAGTTTTGAGCGGGAACGCTCCTTTTTTCTCAGCAAGGAGATACAATTCGTACAGTGCAAACGACGAGAGCAGCACAACCAGCGCGAAGAAGAAATAACTCCCGGTCATGGCCGCCCAAACGATCACCGGTATTGCGACGACAGCGACTGCTACACGCGTTGGAAGTGTACCAAACCGTGATGCTTCCACAGTAATCTCCATACTTGATGAACAGTTTCGGATCGAAGAGAGTTTCTATCACTTCGGCGGTGCCGGGGAACCCGGACGTCAGCCTTGCGGATGACTGTCGTCGTCCGGCCGGACCTCCGCCGTCGCGCGCAGGTAGGATGAAAACGAGACAACGAACAACATCGAAAACAGGAACAACTGCGCCACGATTGCCGCCGGATTGATCCCCTCCCCCTTGGTTGCCCCAAGGACCATCTTGTCGTCCATGTTGAAGTAGGAGACGATTACGGCAAGACCGTTATTCAAAAAATGAAGCGTCATGGCAATCACCATGCTGCGCGAGCGCATGCGGAGTATCCCAAAAAAACATCCGAGCACAACGAGCGGGACCAGGGCAAACGGATTGAAGTGGAACAACCCAAAAATCACACCGGTCCAGATGGCG
>DATJQB010000276.1:0-2857 GCA_035506075.1 Bacteroidota bacterium
CTCCCGGGCCTGCTCCGGGCGTCCCAGCTGAATCGCGCGGATGATGTCGATTTCAAGTCTCGTCAGTGAAGATCCGCGGACTTTATAGTCCATGAATGCTTCCCAGGTAATCGGGCACCACCGGCGCACGATCTCCTGTCCGATCACGTTCGCGTACGAACGGATCTCAAACTGCGCATGAGCATCCATTCTGAGCACGAGGAAATGCAGAAGATTGTGGAGATCGATTTTCCAGTACGCCTCAGTGTAAGTGGATAACGGAAGATCTTTGCGGGCCTGCTCGCGCGCAATTCCCTTCTCCACACGTTCGTTATACACCTTTCTGGCATAGTCCTGAAGATCCTGCTCCTGCTTACTCAGCTCGACGCCGAGCGGATAGTCGGCAAATCCCTCGCTTCCCTGTTTGTTGTCCCTGGACTGTTGACGCCACTCGGTCGGCGCGGTCTTTTGCGTTGCATCAACAGCGATGGAATATCGTGTCGAGTACTCGTTGATGTTTGCCGTCCGGTGCCTGATCCACTGTCTCCAGCAATCCATCGGCACGCGAAGGTGAAGCTTGATCTCGCACATTTCGAAGGGCGTTGTATGCGAATGCCGGAGCAGGTAGCGGATCAGCCCGCGGTCCTCGTTGACCTTCTTTGTTCCCTTGCCGTACGATACGCGTGCAGCCTGCACGATCGATTCGTCGGATCCCATGTAATCCACCACCCGGATAAATCCGTCATCGAGGACTTTGAATGGAACACCGAGCACTTCATCCAGTGTCTCGACGATGGGGCGTTGCAACTTTTCTGCTTTCTGATCCATGGGCTTTTCGGGATTCTTCGTGTGCGCAACGATGGTTTTGGGATGGCTGCTCAGTGGATTATTGGAGCTTGTCAGCCAGCGGATAGGAAGGGGCAATATCCGTCGGCACGTCAGTCAGTTTGTCCAGGATCGCCTTCATCTCCGGTCGGATGACGACGTACTTGTCGAACAATGCCTTTGCTTTCACGTAGCTTCCTTCCGCCTGGATCGTCATGATCTCGTGCGTCAGCTTCTGTGATGCGTCCTTCATCCCGCTGATGTTCGCCCTGAAGCGTCCGGTTGCTGCGTCACACTGAATCGCCCCGAGATCCGACAGGAAATTGAATTGCAGGATCATCCCTTTGCCGTGTGCATCGTTGATGCCAAAGCGGACGGAGCGGAATGTCCCGGCCAGATAGGTGATATACATTGCCTCTTCGACAGGCTTCGGGACGATGCCGTTGTCGATCAGGTATTGGAGCGCAAAGAGACCTGAGATGTCGGCTTTGGCTTCCTCAAGCGCCGAGCCGAGTTCTTTCATTTCCTGCCTGACGGTCGTCTGCCTTCCCCCAACGGTGATTGTATGCGGGCCAAGTCCGTGCATAAGCTCGTGGGCAAGGATGTGCGTGAAGAATGGTTCAAAGGCGATGCGGGATTGCTGCGCCGTGTCGAGCGCGACACGGGCGATGGGAACGAGAACGTTTCTGAATTTCGCTTCCTGCACATTCCTGAGCATCACGCGCTTGGTTCCTTTTTCGCGAACGACGCGCTCGTCATTCGGCAGATTGAATGCTGCCGTCTGTACGCCGGCGCGCGACTCGCCTCCGACAAGAACTTCATCGACCACACGAATCGGCGCTGAGGCACCAAGCTTTGGATTCCGGTACTTCGGATCGATCGGGAGATTGTTCTCGACCTCCTGAAGATGTTTCCCGAACATTGCAAGCTTGTTCGTTTCCTCGTCATTCCGCAGCGTGATGAACGCTTCGAAGGCCGCCTTGTAATTGAACATGTCATCCATGTAGACTTCATACGGCCCGATTGTCGGTTCTATCGGACTGTCGAGATCCATCCATGCCACGTCGCTGGCATAGTAGTCGTTGCTCAAAAACGCGTCGGCTCGTTTGGTGAGGAAATTCCTGAGCGATGGATTCGTTGTCAGCGCAGCGGCTTCGTGGAGCAGCTTCGCGGCGGGCTCGAGAAACTCACGGTACTCCTCGTTGTAGGGAACCGTCTTCAGCTGGCGGTTTGCATCCCTGCGGATAGTGTAGAAAAACCCGGTGGCCTTTTGTCGTTCCACATCCGGCAGTTTGCTGGTCCACGCATTGAACTCATCCTTTGTCATGTCCTCGGGGTAGTAGTTGGCGCCCGCGGGTCGCTGGGGCACTCCCGCTATGAACGGTGCATCGTGGTCGAGGACGGACCAGGGATTCATGTTGAGCCTGAAATACTGCAGGCGCAGAAGCCCTTCGGGAGACGTGTCGGCTTCGAGCTTCGCCTTCAGCGCTTCGTTGCCGCTCCAGATCTGGCGCGTGTAGATTCTGTCGATCAGCTTCGCGGCTGCAAAGAGCTTGGCCAGGGCTTTCGTATCGCCATCCGAAAGCCGGGATGCGTCGGCGGTGATTTCCACCGGGGCGAACCGTTTGATCTTCGCTGCGAGATCGTTTGTCGTTTTGTTCTCCATGTTGTTCTTGCATCCTGACATGAGAAGGAGCAATGAAAATAGCACCAAACCTTTGCGCACATACGTCATGGCGACTCCGATGAGAGCTGGGTGTTAAGAATTCGAGGAAGCGAACGCGGGTGTTTCGAAAATACGCCGAATAGTATGGAGAAGCAAGCAACGCCGTTCAACGTGCCGGCTGCTGCTGCGTCAGGCAGTGAAGCGTCCCGAAACCGAGCACGAGGTCGACAGCATGTATGCCGACGACGGGGCGGTCTGCGAACAGCTCGGACAGCGTTCCCAGCGCGATGCGGTCGTTCGGATCATTAAAGGTTGGAACAATGACCGCTGCGTTGGAGATGTAGAAATTTGCGTAGCTCGCAGGCAGCCGCATCTTGTTATAGAAGA
>DATJQB010000277.1:0-6457 GCA_035506075.1 Bacteroidota bacterium
ATCTCCTTCTGCTCACTCTCCATCTGCGAAAGGCTTGTGTAGGTAATTTCCATGACGAGCGTATAGAACGGGCCGGTGATGTCAGTCAGGAAACGAGTCGGGGCAGCTCCGCGGTGTTTGAACATCGCCTCGCTCTCCTTCACTAATGTCGTTGCTTCTTTCGCCTTGCCGAACTTCAACTGAAAGACATTGCGGATGAGTATCATGGCTCGCTCCTTTGAACTGGTGACGGTGTGATGGTTGGATGAGCCTCCCTGCGTTACACTTTTTCAACATTTTTCCACGGAAGTTAGTTCGGTATTTTCGGGTTTCACCTGATGCCGGGCATGACGAAAGAGCGTAAAATCGGCCTGATCACAGGCCCTTCCTGCACACGGTGTTTCTTTACCCGTAATTCTCTGGCAGCTGGGCTCCGCGACGATGGCCTTCGAGGCTCTTTGTGGGCGAACACCGGATCGGATGATCGTCCGTCAAGTGTCGCCGGACGGGCTCATTTCGGTCTGCTCGCCGGGGGTACGATTCCCGCCATTCTCAGGTACTCGACCATCTGACCATAGTGGTCGTTGGCATGCGTGAGTGCATAGAACGCGAGATCGAGACGTGGAAGCTTGCCTCCACGAAACGGAATCATTTCCATCGCGTTTTCTGCTGTCACCGTCGCGACCGCGCGGTGTCCAAGCGCGAACGAATCCTTCAGAAATTGAACGATCTCCGTTTTGCTTTTTAGCTCATCGGGACCGCTCGAATTTTTCAGTCCCTTCGGGAGCGCTTCCCCCGTCAGCGGACTCCAGATGAGAAAATTGTCTGCGGCAAGGTGCTTCACCTGTCGGGCGAACGTCCTCACTCCGTCGTAGACGCTTCCGCTGATGTGCAGGTTCGCCGGGGTGAATTCAAATTGTTTCTCCGGCATGGCTTCGGCCGCCTCGACGATGTTTTTCTCCATGCTGCTGAGCTGACGCTCAAACGCTGTTTTGAAATCTGTCGGGGGTTGTTCGCGCTGCCTTGGCGGGACGCCCGGCATGGCACACAAGGCGGCACTGCATGCAGCCAGCAAAAGCACAACACAACAGAATGCTGTGGTTGTTTTCATTGATCCGCCCTCCTTTGAATTGATGAATGTGACTCCGGAATCGTCCAGCCGAGGCGAACGATCTCTTCCTTCGCCTCGAATCAGAATCTCCAACGTCACTTTGGTGCAACATGGTTCCAACAGAGAATGAACGCAGCGATCTTCTTCGAATACCGGTTGTCACTGCCATCGGACATTAATCACTGATGACTGTTCGCGCTTGCGACCGGAGCATCGACTTCGGTGGAATCGTTTGTGGCAGCCGTGAACTTTCTTCGATCAAGACCTGTTGAGAGGATATCAGCATCGTCCTTCAATTGTCAACCTCACGTTCAAGTGTACCGCAACACGAAAGGAGGAGGGTATGAACGTTTCTGAATTGAGTCGCGTGAAGTCCTCACTCCTGCGAGAGCTTGACTTCCGTTTTCAGCATACTTGTCACGAGCGACTCAGTGAGATCATCAACGATCTCCGGATTCACCACACCGACATCAGACCCGACGCAGACGCTGACGATCTGATCTCCGTGATCGACAGAAGCCGCCTTCTCTATTACAGCCCCGATCCTTCGATTAAAGAACTTCGAAAGACGTTCGAGCGATTGCGAAAAGGCACATTCGGAACCTGCGAACTGTGCGGGGGCATGATTTCCTCCGAAGCGCTGGAACAATCCCCGACAATAACCCTGTGTACTGCCTGCCGGGATCGCAGAACGGCCTCTCCGGTGCCGCACATCGTATAACCGTTCCGAAAACGCCACATCCGCGCCCGGATCTCCGACCGGGACACTTCCCGCGTCCCGCCCAACACTCCATTTTTCCAGTAGAGTTCCGTATCTTATTGGCATGGGCCTGCAGCTCATGGATTCCGGGCAACTTCCCTTCGACGATCACAACTCTGTTTGTACACCATTGACCCACAGCGTGTGCGGCAGGAGGATGGCTGAGCGATGGACAGAATCAACCTTGAGGAAAAACTGAACCAGATCTCCGAGCATTGGCGGCCGAAGGTGGTCGGAGAATTGAACGGGCAAGAAGTCAAGCTTGTCAAGTTCAAGGGAGAATTCGTCTGGCATCATCACGACGCCGAGGATGAGCTGTTCCTCTGCATTCGTGGTCAATTTCGCGTCGAGTTTCGCGATCGCGCCGTCAGCCTTGGCCCCGGAGATATGATCATTGTGCCCCATGGCGTGGAGCACCGGACAGCTGCCGACGAAGAGGCGCATGCTCTCATCTTCGAACCAGCCGCCGTTCGAAACACAGGCAATGTCATCGATCCGAACTTCACAGCGCCGATGGGTGAACGATTACTGTAATTGTGGCTCGGGGGGCTCTTCGGGCTGCTTGTCGGCAAGAGCCAAGTGTTCATTCAACCGATGTACATCCATTCTTCAGGATCCTTCATGTCTCTACGCGCACGAACCGCCGTCTCATTCATTCTGATTCTTCTCCTCCCGACCATTGCTGCTGCCCAACTCAGGGAATCCATTGAACGAAATGCCCGCCTCCTCCATTTGATCGAGGGGAGCGTTGAGGGGTACGAAACAGCAATCGCAGGTACGGTTATCAACTACCCGCGGTTGAGAGACGACAGACCCGAAGCGCTCATTACAAGGGCAACCACGGGAACGATGGCCATCGAGTGGAGTTCATCGCCGGCCCCGAGGCGCATCGGCTCTGATGACGTAACCTTCGTTGTCTCCGCGGGCATCCTGACGAGACCCGACACGCACCTCAAGTTTGAGCTGTCCGTGAACGATGCTCCCCGCGTCTCATTCGTTTCCACCGACACAACATCCTGGCATGCCGGAGACTCCGGCGGCGTACGACTTGATTTTGACGCTGCATTGCGCGATCAGCATACCGACGCGTTTGGGTACCTGCGGATTCACATTCCAGCGTCCATGATTGTCCCAGGTCAGCCGATGCGATTCAAGGTCGTGGGTGAAGCGGCGGGCTCGAACGGATGGTTCATGGTTTTCAAAGACAACGAAGTTCTGCCGTACCTGCGGAAGCGCGTCGCACATGACGATTGGTGCGACGTCTCATTTGGCCCGGATGGCAGGCGTCTGAATGCCGTCCTCACCGCGCCGCTGACATGGATCGACAAACAGGTTTCATACAGCCTGAATACCAGGTCTCCGCGTCCATTGACGTTGAGCCTTCGGAATGACTCGCTTCAATCTTTTTTTTCTTTTGATGCCGCGCAGAGCGACCGGTTTCAGCTTCTCGTCGACGGCAACGCGGCGATCGATGCGAAAGGAATCCTGAACCCGGTCTCCGATGCCAGGTTGACCGATGAACGCATCGTCACCGTGAAAAGCCGCGCGACCGGCTCCAATGGTTGGGCGTTGACATATGAATCAATGTATGCTCCGCGCCTTCGCCCGTCGCTTGCGCTGCTTTCAGACAGCTCGCGCGGGAGCGGACGGATTCACTTCATCATCTCGACGCACCAGGACATCGCCTGGATGGATTCCCCGGAACAATGCATCAAGGACCGGGATGAGAAAATCCTGACACCGACACTCGCTCTTATGAAAGAAGATCCGGGATATCGTTTTGACCTCGAGGATGTTCTCTTTCTGCGCGAGTACCTCGAGCGTCACCCGGATCGCAAGGACGATTTGCTCAAGTTCATGTCTGAGGGGAGGCTTGGTGTCGGCGCTGCCTTCAACCAGCCGTATGAAGACCTGAGCTCCGGCGAAATGCTGGTCCGCGAATTCTACGCAGGGCGAAAATGGCTGAGGAAGAATTTCCCCGGCTGCGACACAAAGACGTACTGGAATGTTGACGTTCCCGGACGCGCCGCCCAAATGCCCCAGATCATGCACAAAGCCGGTGTGAAGTACCTGTTCATGAGCCGATTCGAGAAGGGACTCTATCGCTGGCTCAGTCCCGACGGCTCCGGCGTTCTCGCCTTCAGTCCCGGCCACTACGGCGATTTCGCAGAAGGTCCCGGACGCAGAGGGTTCACGGATATGGCGGGATTTATTTCTTCCTTTGCGACGCAATGGGGCAGCATCCTGCCCAACGGCAGCAAAAATGTTCCGGTCGTTTCGATGAGCGACATGAGCACGCCTGTGCGGTACACCGACATCTTCGAAACGTGGAACGACCTGCGATCCGGACTGATCAAAGAGGGCGGGGTCAGACCGCTGGCGATTCCTCCGATCGGATATTCCACGGCCGATCGCTTTTTCGAATCTGTCGCAGCTGAGGATCTCCAACTTCCATCCGTTCAGGGCGAGCGCCCAAACATATGGCTCTATATTCACGGACCTACGCATCACTGGGCCATTGCAGCCAAACGCGAGGCAGATGTGTTCCTGCCTGCTGCAGAGACCTTTTCGACAATTGAATCGCTGCTGGAGAAGTCGTTCGCCCGGTATCCTCAACAAGAGCTTACAGAGGCATGGGAATCGCAGATTTATCCCGACCATGGCTGGGGGGGAAAGAACGGCGACATCACCGACAGCACCTTCCGAGCAAAGTTTGAGCATGCACGTGATGTCGCACAACAAATCTATACTCAGGCAACAACATCCATCGCGGGCAGGGTGTCGACGGTGGCAAGCAAGGGGATACCGGTCGTTGTCTTCAACAATCTCTCGTGGAAGAGGACGTCTCCGGTCCAATGTTCCGCCACGTTTGCCCGGGGACAATTCCAACGCGGTCTCGCGATCTACGATGCCCTCGGTCGACTCCTCTCCTCGCAGATCCTGTCGTTCGAACGGCATCCCGACGGCAGCATCAAATCCGCTCTCGTGCTTTTTGTTGCAGAAGATGTTCCGCCCGTCGGGTACTCGACGTTTTACGTGCGTCAATCCCCCGTTCCGCTAAAGGCAGACACTACCTCGCAGCTGGTCGAGAGTCTTTCAGGAAGGTTCTATCGTATTGCCTTCTCACCCGGGGGCATACGACAGATCACCGACACCGAACTCCAGAAGGAACTACTGAAGACGGAGAAGTTTCTTGGCGCGGAGCTGTTTACGATGCAATCGGTCGGTGAAGATGCAGGCGAATGGTCAGAGCCTCAGCAGCCAACGATGGAGGGCTTCGACAAAATGAGCAACTACAAACCGGCATGGCATCTTGTCGAATCGGGCCCTGTACGTCAGGTCGCAGAGGTCAGGCTGGACTCGGGTCATGCGGTGATCGTCCAGCGTGTCGTGCTCTACAACGCACTGAAGCAGATTGATTTTGAAACGTCGTTGTTGAAGTGGGACGGGACGAAGTATCGCGAATTCCGCTTGGCGTTTCCAATGAACATGGTGAGCGGACAGGTTGCGTACGAAGCGCCGTTCACGACCATCGAGGTGGGAAAGGACGAGATGAAGGGGGCTGCAGGAGAACGCTACAAGACCGTTGCGTCGACGCTGCGGCCGCGCTCCATTCAACGCTGGATCAGTGTTTCCGATGCTGAATTCGGTGTAACGCTGAGCTCCAGCGTTCCAGTGTGGGATTTCACGGATCCGACTGATCAGCCGATGGAATCGCCGATGCTGCAGCCGGTGCTTCTTGCTTCACGTCGCAGCTGTCATGGCCTTGGCCCGTGGTACCTCCAACAGGGCGATCATTTCTTCCGCTTTTCGCTGACGTCGCACAGGGCGGGATGGAGAAACGGAAGGCGTTTCGGCGTTGCCGCGAACAACCCGATGGGTGTTGTCTTCAATCCGCCTTCGACCGGAAAACCAACGCTTCCTGAAGAACGTGGATTCTTTTCCCTCGGCGTCGACAACGCTGTGCTGAGCACAATGAAGAAATGCGACGACGATGATTCTGTGATACTGCGTCTGTATGAGGATGCGGGAAAGAACAGCGTGGTGCGGGCGCGATTCATGACGCAGCTTGCAAGAGCCCAGAGCACCAATATCATTGAGGATGAAGGAATCCCCGCCTCCTTCAAGCTGGACGAGCTTGTCTTTCCCCTCATGCATTGGTCGATACAAACACTGAAAGTCACACCGAAGTTGTAGCGGAGCGATCCGCTGAGCTGAACGATGAAAACAAAAGCCGAACTTCCAAGCGACGTGCCGCACTTCTGTGATTTCAGCTGCAAGTATGCTACCTTTGGCAAGAAGGATGTCTCCGGCGCATGCCGCCGGGAACAAGCAGTGTATTGCACGATACTGAAGAAGCATAACAACAAGAACAATAAGTGCCTCGTCGCGAAGTCCGCACGGGTCTGACCTCAGGCAATCTCCGGACACCCCGAGCAAACCGGGACGTCCTCGGATGTTGCACCCATGCTGCTGCGACGAAACTCCTCACTCCGTATCGCTACCCGGAGGTATCCCATGACCGCCACGCTCTTCTCTTCCTCCCGTACTGTCCTTGCCGCCATTCTTTTGATCTCATCCCGGCTTCTCGCGGGCGGCACCGGCAA
>DATJQB010000278.1:0-2926 GCA_035506075.1 Bacteroidota bacterium
TGAAAGCGCATTTCGTCTGTTTGAACATCTTTGATCGGGGGCGCATGAAATGTTCCAGAAGGGACAATGATGGATCCGAACGCATAAAACGATCTTGCGGATCGCATGATGTCATAGAGTCCGGGCTCGTAGAATGTCGGATCGTGCTTCATCATAGAGATTCCGGGAGCTTCGGGACCCATTACTTCCGGCCGATCATAGACATCGAATGTCGTTGTGTCCACGCCGACACTCTGTGATCGGGTGGCATCACCAATCCTAAGAAGAGCATCGTTCGTGATCCGCAGGTCGTTGTAGATTGTGGACATGCAGCCAGGCTGGCGTTCCTCGTGCATTGCGCATGCGTGGCGCGCACAAATCGCGATGCAAGTGGTATGGCTGAAGGCGAGGGGTTCCCTGTGTGAGCGAATCAGGAAATCGAATGGAGAGAACCGTCGACGATTGAGGTGTCGATGAGGCTGTGCGACATTACATGACTGGTTCGGCGTGCCGTCGGAAAACGCAATCCTGGGCTTCCCGGCATCGAACCGCGTTCCGATCTCAGCGTTCGCACCCGTGATGTAGGAGAGCGCACGAGGGGAATCAGCACGAAGGGAACAAGGAGAAGCGATTATTTCATCAAAAGGACTTCGGGTTTTGTTGAGAGCTGACGGCGGCGAAGTACTACAGGAAGAACGTGGACATTGAAACGATCAGGTCCAGTTGCCCGTACCCGTTTCGGCTCCGTTGGGATCATACGTCCACCAGTTGCCCGATCCGGTCGATTGCCAGACAGCTTTGAACATCAGGCTGGAAGCATCGTAGAGCGTAAGCTGTCCGCTATGATCTGGATTGTTTACCACGACAGTCTGGGCGCTGAGGACTCCCGAGGTGAACGACTTGAGGGTACCAGTGAGGACGTTGTTCGATGTGCTCCATGTCAGTTCCCCCACAGGTGTCGTCGATGTTGTATCGTACACGTCCCACGTGCCGCTCTTGCCGTCTCCGCCAATCGTTCCCCTTCCGGCAGTGAAATTCTTGTATCCCGTTCCCGAGGTATCTGTTCCGTTGAGGACCATCGTCCAGCGGCTCGAGCCGTCCGCCTGTTCGCTTGCAGTGAACGTCACTGTGAGACCGTTCGTCGCATACTTCCAGGTGCTTGTTGAACCCTGCTCTGTCTCTGCGAGGTTCTTCACGACAAGAAACTGCTGTGCGAAGGCATTCATCGAAGCGACCTGCGACGCAACGGATTGTTCCTTCGCATCCGTGGAGTTCGTCTTCGGACCGGAGAAGGAGAGGGAGGGGACACTCGGCGTCGATCCTCCGGGACCGTTTGGAGAATTCGTGCAGCCGTTGATGATGAGGAGGATTGTCAAGCCGCTGACGAGAATAGTCGATGCTGTGCGATTCATGGCAGGCCTTTCTTCATCACCGGTGATGACGGCATTGGAAGGTCGGAAGCGAATCGTCCGATCAGTACAGAAAACGTCCCGCCGCTTCCGAAAGTTTCTCGGCTGGTAACGAAAGAGACCAACGGGGTCCCCGCAACGCAAAAGGAGTGGAAAACGACCGCCTTGAATATAGCCCCAATTTGTGCTACCTTTTTGCATATGAAGCCCCGATCGTTCCTGCCGATTCTCCTTGTCCTTCTCAGTTTTTCCCTTGCCATGAGCCAAGACACCAAGGAGAACGCGGATTTCAAGCTTGCCGTCAACCTCTATAACGACAAGCTCTACGACCTTGCCCTGGAACAATTCCGGCAGTTCGTCTCAACCTATCCGAACACGCAGCAGGGAATTGAAGCCCGGTTCTATCTTGGGCTGTGCCAGACAAAGCAGTCGAAGTTTGACGATGCGCGGCTCACGTTCCAGAATTTTGCCCTCGCCTTCCCCGATCACCCTCGCGCTCCCGAAGCATGGTGGAACGTCGCGGACGCTTATGTCTCGCTGCGGAACTTCCGCGAAGCGGCATCGGCGTTCGAGCGGGTTAAAACGTTCCATCCAAAAAGCAAGCTGGCCCCGAGCGCGCTCGTGAAGTCGGCGGAGTATTTTGATCTTGCCGGTGATCCCGAGAGCTCCCGCAAGGTGCTGCGGACGTTGATTCAGGATTACTCGGCATCGGATGTCATTCTCCCGGCACGCCTGAAGCTCGCCCAGATGTACCTCGGCGACAATCAGTTTGAGCTTGCACGTGCCGAAGCAAAACGCGTCAGCGACGGTGCGAAGGAACCGGATCAAACGGCTCGTGCGCTTGTGCTCATGGCGCGGGCGCTTGCCGGCCTTGGCAGGTACGAAGAAGCCCAGCGGGCACTTGATGATGTTACGCAAAAATATGTAGCGACATCGAGCTACTATGATGCGCTGTCGTATCTGGGCTCCATGAAACGCGAGCTCGGCTACGCAAGCAGCGCGTTCACCTCATGGAAACAAATCGATGCAGATTCGGCGCGGGCGCCGGCGCAGGTGCGGCAGCAGGCGCTGATTCGCCTTGGAGACGGACACTGGCTCAGAGGTGAAACTACTAAGGCGCTGCAGAGCTTTGAAGCGGCGTCACGTATTTCATCTCCGCAGCGCGGAGAGGCGCTTTACAAAGCCGGGCTCGCTGCCGAGCAAGGAGGGGAGTTTCAGAAAGCCCAATCATGCCTCTCGCGGGCGCTGGCTGACACGGCTTCCCCGGTTCCTCCGGCCGATGTGCTGATCGCCGCCGCACGCGTTTCAGAAAAGGCCGAAAATCACGCCGAAGCTCTGCGCTTGTATTCGACATTCCAGTCCCGCTTCCCGACCGACCAGCGGCTTGCGCAAACGCTGCTCGATGCGGCGAGGATTTGCCAGCGAAGTCTGCGCGACTATCCCCAGGCCCTTTCAAACTACGATGCATTGATCAGCCGGTATCCGGGATCAGCATTGATCGATGAGGCGCTCTTTGGAAAGGGTGAGGCGTTGCGGCT
>DATJQB010000279.1:0-7013 GCA_035506075.1 Bacteroidota bacterium
CGCAATGCTCTCGGCGAAAAGGCGGTGGTGACCGATTCGGGTGTCAGCGTGGTGGGAAGCGCCCGAACGGACAAGCCCGACAATCGAAAGAAGGATGATCGTCCGCAGAAGCTGCCGGATATTGTCCGGCCCGAGCCGACACGCTCGGCGGCGATCACAGTGCGGAACGCGCAGCCGCTTCCGGTCGAGAACAACCGGAGCGCGTTTCCCGTCGTCCTCCCGACCTCGGGGTATTTGACGCGGGGGTTTGATGCGGGACAGCGTCACTATGGTTTGGACATTGCCGGAAGTATCGGGGCGACGGTGAGCGCTGCAGCAGATGGATATGTTGTGTTCTCGGGATGGACAAGCGATGACGGCAACAAGGTGATCCTCGCTCATCCGGGAGGATTCCTGACGTTTTACAAGCACAATCAGGCATTGCTGGTTGTCGTGAACGCCCGGGTACATCGCGGCGACCCGATTGCGCTGCTCGGCAATTCGGGCGAAACAAGCGCGGGCCCCCACGTCCACTTCGAGATTTGGAAAGACGGGGTACCGGTCGATCCGGCGAATTATATCCTCAATCTCAACTTTTGAAGGAACTGAGCTCTGAAAACTGATCCGGTCAAAGAACTCAACCTCATCGGTCCGGGGACTGTCGTCGAAGGAAAGATCCGCAGCCAGGGAAATGTCCGCATCGACGGAAAAGTGACGGGCGAGATCACTGCAAGCGAGAGTCTCGCAGTCGGCATCTCGGGAGAAATTGACGGAAACGTCTCTGCGAAGAACGTGACCATCGGCGGAAAAGTCCGGGGCTCCATCATCGCGGCGGAGAAGATTGTGTTCGAAGGAAAGTCGGTCATCAAGGGGGATATTCGCGCGTCGAAGCTCGTCATAGACGAGGGATGTCTGTTCGACGGCAAAGTCGTGATGACAGAGAAGACGCAGCTCTACGAAGCGCGTCATTGAGCGCCGAGAGCCTGAGCGAGGGTCGGCATGAGTGGGAACACCAATTCCGCTGGACCCGGGAACAAGGCTGATCAATCCACCGATCAGATCCTCCGCCAATCAGCACCGTACCTGACGCTTGGCATTCAGCTTGCAGCCGGCATTGTCGTGTTCTTCCTCCTCGGATGGTGGCTCGATACGAAATACGATTCGTCGCCGATGTACAAACTGGTTGGTCTCGGCGTGGGAATGGTCGGCGGCTTGATTAAATTTCTGAAAACCGTTGTGGATCTCGGGAAACAGGAAACGTCAGCGAAGCCGAAACCGTGAAGATCGACTGGGCATTTTTGAAACTTGTGGGATTCTGTGTTCTCGGGGTGGTTGTTCTGGTTGTGCTCCCGCTTTCGCTCTACTCCAGCAAAGAGATTGTGCGAAGTGTTGTCGCCAGCGGTGTTGCGAGCCTGGTTCACCTCCTGCTCGGATATGCGTGCATTGAAGCCGGATTCGATCGTTCGAACACAACGTTCCTCAAAATTATCCTCGGCGGGACCTTTGTCCGGATGGCACTGTTGGTGGCCGTCGTGTTCACCCTCATCCGGGTGTATGAGTTCAATGCTGTTTCGCTGCTCGTGTCGTTCCTGTTGTTCTTTGTGCTGAACTTGGTTCTTGAAATTCATCTCTTACAGAAAAAAGTCTCTCTTAAGCGTTAGCCGACATCGATGGTTGATACAACTGCAGTAGTCGATACCTTGCATCATGGAGCTGCCAGCGTTGCTGATTCAGCTGTGACAGCAGCCGACAGCCTGGCGCACCACGCGGAAGGATTTGAATTCGGTCATCTCCTCGAGCACATGAGAAACTCGCAGGAACTCGATCTGCCCTGGGGCCACGTGGAGCTGCCGCAGTTTCCGCCCGTGCAGATCGGCGGCCTCACGATCGACCTCTCGATCTCCAAGCATGTGTTCTTCCTCCTCGTCGCCGCCTGCATTGTCATTGTGTTGACTGTCTATGCCGCGAGGAAGAACCGGAAGAGCATCGTCCCCAAGGGAGTCGGCAATCTTCTCGAAGTGCTCATCGTTTTCATCCGCGACGAAGTGGCGATCCCGAACATGGGCGCGGGAGGGCTCCGCTACCTTCCGTTCCTGCTGACTCTGTTCTTCTTCATCCTGATCATGAACCTCCTGGGGCTCATACCGTACGGTGCGACTTCAACCGCGAATATCTCTGTGACTGGAGCGCTTGCATTTATCGCGTTTATCATGATCCAGGCCTCCGCAATCCGTGCGCAAGGGGTGAAGAATTACATCGCGCACCTCACCGGCGGTGTGCATTGGGCTCTCTGGCCGATCATGATCCCCGTTGAGATCCTCGGCTTGTTCACGAAGCCATTCGCTCTCTGCATGCGTCTTTTTGCGAACATGAACGGCGGCCACATCGTGCTGCTCGCTCTTATAGGGCTGATCCTGTTGTTCCGATCCGCCGTCCTTGCGCCACTGCCGGTGCTCTTTGGCGTTGGCGTCCTGATGCTCGAGTTGTTTGTTGCATTATTGCAGGCGTACATCTTTGTGATGTTGACATCGCTCTTCATGGGATTCGGCATGCAGTCTGAGCACGGTGAAGAGCATGCTGAGCATTCTCACTAAGTCGAATACATTCTGTACTATCTGAACGATCTATTCAATCAGGAGGAATACTTACAATGGGAACATTTGCATTAGCGTATCTCTCAGCGGGAATCGGAGCTGGTCTTATCGTTATCGGTGCAGCGTACGGTATCGGCAAGCTTGCCGCAGCCACGATGGAAGCAACGGGACGTCAGCCTGAAGTCGCAGGCCAGGTTCGGACAGCGATGATTATCGCCGCAGCACTGATCGAAGGCGCGACATTCTTCGGATTGGCGATCTGCATTATTCTTGCCACGCTGAAGTAACCGGGGACGACAGTCCATGTTTGATATCAACCCAGGATTAATGGTTTGGACGGTGGCCACGTTTGTGGTCCTCCTCCTCGTTCTGTCAAAGTTCGCCTGGAAGCCGCTCCTGCAGTCGCTGAAGGATCGTGAAGACACGATCCGCAAAGCGCTCGAGATGGCGGAAAAGGCCCGCGCCGATGCGGCGGAACTGCTGAAACAGAATGAGCGGAATATCGCGAAGGCCGAAGAAGAGTACCAGCGGATCATCCGCGAAGGGAAGGCATTCGCCGAAAAACTGAAGGAGGACGTTGTCGCCAAAGCGCATCAGCAAGCCCAGCGGGAAGTCCAGCAGGCGAAGGAAGAGATCCAGCGCGACGTCGATGCGGCGAAGCAGCAGCTGCGCAACGAAGTCGCCGATCTGGCAATCCAGGCCGCCGGAAAAATTCTCGACGAGACGCTTGATGCGCAGAAGCACAAAAAGATCGTGGACAACTTCCTGAATCAACTCCCCAACAGCTGAGCAAACGGCTGTTCGGATGTACGGAACCGGGGATTGCCGGGCGCTTGGTGAGCCCGTCGTCCCGCGGTCCTATTGCTTACAAACGTCGAACGTATGAGTGCTTATCGTGTTGCGCGGCGGTACGCTGAAGCCGCACTGGAACTTGCAGAAGACCAGAAAAAAGGGGAACGCCTCGCCGGCGATCTTGAGATCGTCCTGACGGCGATGAAGGAATCGCGGGATTTTCGCACGTTCCTGAAGAGCCCGGTCGTTCCGAAAGAAAAGAAGCGAGCCGTGATCGCGGCTGCATTCAAGTCACGCGTCAGCGCGTTCACCTTCGGATTTCTCAACCTCATCCTTGACAAGGGGCGCGAAGAAGTTCTCGGCGACATCATCCAGGAGTTCTTCCGGCTGAGGGATGAACGGCTCGGGATTGTCACGCTCGAAGTGCGCGCAGCCACCGAGCTCTCGAAGAACCAGCAGCAGAAAATCCTGAAGCGGTTCGAGGAGATCACGCAGAAGAAGGTGCGCGTCGCGTTCAGTATCGACAAGGAACTGAAGGGTGGATTTATCGCCAGGGTGGGTGACACCGTGTATGATGGAAGCGTCCATCGACAGTTGCAGCTCCTGCGCGAGCGTTTTGCCGAGGGAGTCGGCCGCAACTAGTTGAAGTTTTGATAATCAGACTTGACCAAAAGGATATCGTATGCCAGAAGTGAGACCTGATGAAGTTTCTGCAATACTGCGGAAGCAGCTTTCCGGTTTTGAAAAAGAAGTCGACATCTATGACGTCGGGACAGTGTTGCAGGTCGGCGACGGCATCGCCCGCGTCTATGGATTGTCCAAGGTGATGGCGAGCGAGCTCGTGGAGTTTCCGCACGACGTGTTCGGAATGGTGCTGAACGTCGAAGAAGACAACGTGGGCTGTGTACTCTTCGGCGAAAGCACGTTCGTGAAGGAAGGGGATGTCGTGAAGCGGACCAAGCGCCTTGCTTCCATGCCGGTCAGCGAGCAGATGCTCGGCCGTGTGGTGACGCCGCTCGGGGAGCCGCTCGACGGAAAGGGTCCCATCAAGGTCGAAAAGTATCTCCCGTTGGAACGAAAGGCTCTCGGTGTACTGCAGCGCCAGCCCGTCAAGGAACCGCTGCAAACGGGGCTCAAAGCAGTCGATGCGATGATCCCGATCGGCCGCGGACAGCGCGAGCTCATCATCGGTGACCGCCAGACGGGAAAAACAGCTGTTGCCCTGGATGCGATCATCAACCAGAAGTATACGCACTCCGAGAAAGCAAAAAGCGAAGGGATCAATCCGGTTTTCTGTATTTATGTTGCGATCGGACAAAAAGGATCGACGCTGGCGCAGGTTGTGAGCAAGCTCGAAGAGTACGGGGCGATGGAGTACACGACCGTTATTCAGGCAACCGCAAGCGATCCGGCCCCGTTGCAGTTCATTGCGCCGTACGCCGGCGCGACGCTGGGCGAGTTCTTCCGCGACAGCGGACGCCATGCGCTCGTCATCTACGACGACCTTTCGAAACACGCGCAGGCATATCGCCAGATGTCCCTGCTTCTGCGACGTCCCCCTGGACGCGAAGCGTATCCGGGCGATGTGTTCTATCTGCACTCACGTCTTCTCGAACGCGCATCCAAGCTGAACGATAGTCTCGGCGGCGGAAGCCTCACCGCTCTTCCGATCATCGAAACGCAGGCCGGCGACGTCTCGGCATACATCCCGACAAACGTCATCTCGATCACCGACGGTCAGATTTATCTTGAATCCAGCCTCTTTAACTCCGGCATCCGGCCCGCCATCAACGTGGGAATTTCAGTCTCCCGTGTCGGCGGCCACGCGCAAATCAAGGCACTGCGGAAAGTGGCAGGAAGGCTGCGCCTCGACCTCGCTCAGTACCGCGAGCTTGAAGCGTTCGCTAAATTCGGTTCCGATCTCGACAAGGCAACGCAGCAGCAGCTGCGCCGTGGATCCCGCCTTGTGGAATTGTTGAAGCAGGGGCAGTATGTCCCGATGCCCGTGGAAAAGCAAATCGTCGGCATGTTTGCCGGCACAAACGGCTATCTTGATGTCATTCCTCTTGAAGACGTGCAGCGCTTTGAGCGCGAACTGCACGAGTTCATCGAGATGAAGTATCCTGACGTTTACACGACGATCTCCGGTACAAAAGATCTCTCGGATGCCACCGCAACCAAGTTGCATGACATCATGAAGGAATTTGGGACGAAGTTCAAGGCCTCCGGCAAGGCGGCCTAGTCAACGATTCAACACGTGTGAGAATCCTGTAACGCATGGCAACGCTACGCGAAATACGACGCCGCATCACGGGTGTGAAAAACACCCAGAAGATCACCAAGGCAATGAAGATGGTCGCGGCTGCGCGCCTTCGGAGAGCGCAGGAAAGCATTATCTCAACCCGCCCGTACGCAAGAAAACTCGGCGAGCTTCTGAGACATCTCGTGACCAAGGTCGACGTTTCCCTGAATCCCCTCCTCGCGGGGAGGGAAACGAAGAACGTTCTTCTCGTCGTTATCACGGCCGACCGCGGACTGTGCGGCTCGTTCAACAGCAATATCATCAAGGCGGCGGTCGCCCACCTGAAGACGTACTCCGGCGTCTCGACGAAGGTTCTCACGGTCGGCAGAAAAGGAACGGATTACTTCGGGAAACGGGCGTTCGATGTTGTGCACAGGCATCCCGGGATCTTCAATGACCTCGATTTCAGCGATGCACGCGAAATCCTTCAAGAAATCACCGAAGGGTACCTCAAGGGTGAGTACGACAAGGTCGAAGTGATTTACAACGAGTTCAAGTCCGTCATCCAGCAGCGGATTGTCATCGAGCAGATGCTCCCGATCCCGCCGGAAGAGCTCGCATCGGCTGGAGGTCTGCGATCGCTTTCCCAGGTTGACTATATCTACGAGCCTTCCAGTGCCGAGATCGTGAATGCGCTCCTGCCTCGTCATTTGAATTTCCAGATGTGGCGTATGCTCCTCGAGTCAAACGCGGCTGAACAGGGAGCCCGCATGACGGCGATGGACAATGCGACCGAGAATGCGAAGGAATTGATTCGCGATCTCACTCTCAAGTTCAACAATGCGCGCCAGGCTGCAATCACGAAGGAGCTTCTCGAGATTGTGAGCGGCGCAGAGGCCTTGACAAAGGCAAGCTGACCTGCACTGCAGCGCAGGTTGTCACACGCTGCCTCAAGAAGTGCTTGAAACCGCTGTCGCCTGAGACGGGACAGCGGTTTTTTGTTGCTCCTCCCCTCCGAAAACGGCCAAAGACCCATAAAATGGCTTGATTGGCTGTGCTTTTTTCGCTACCTTATTAGTCCAAAATTTTGAGGCCTCCAACTTCTTCTTTCAATGTCAGCGGGGTGCTCAAAAGATTTGTAAGGCAGAGAGGGTAAGTTTCGATGTTTGAAAGCCTTAGTCAGAAGCTCGAATCGGTTTTCAAGAAGCTTCGGGGTGAAGGAAGGATCACGGAGGCGAATGTTGCGGAAAACCTTCGTGAGGTCAGACGGGTTCTGCTGGATGCGGACGTCAACTACAAGGTCGTCAAGCAGTTTATTGAAGACGTCCAGAAGCGGGCGGTCGGTCAGGATGTCCTGAACAGCATTACTCCCGGGCAGTTGATCATCAAAATCATTTTTGATGAGA
>DATJQB010000280.1:0-10123 GCA_035506075.1 Bacteroidota bacterium
TCCACAGTTGCAGATGGTGACATTTCCGACATCTCTCATCTTCGTCCAACACCTTCGTGACGTAGTGGAAAGACTTGTCAACGCACAGCAAATGCAGGAAATGCGAAACGCCGTTGCATTAGTGAAACTCCAAGAACCGACTTCGAATTTGAGTGTTGTCGAGAATTCTCGGCGGCTTATTTGGTGGAGTTGTCCCTCGAATGAGATTTTCGCGGGTTGCACCAGACACATGAATCAGCAGAGTTCCATTCTCCGGCGGGTTGACTTTTAGCTCATACATTTACAGATTGGAATCGGACGCAATCAACAAGATTGGGATGAGTTTTGAGCGTCCATTCTCTTCCCGCCAGCACCATTCGTAGCCGCATGTCTGTACAGCACGGCAGGAGTTCCAGGGTTTGAAGACGACTGAGCAGTGTCCTTGCGCGAAGAACGCCTCCACCCTTCCGCAGGACGAACTTATTGATGTCATCGTCAGGTCCATTCACGCAGTTCTACAATCAGAGCAAGAGCAACAGACCACAGTCCGGGCTCCAGATATGGACCCCCGCCGAATTCCGCTCGGCATTTCGAACCGCCACATCCACCTCACTGCAAAGACATTTCACCTGCTGTTCGGTGAGAAGACCGAGTTCGAACAGATGCGCCCGCTCTACCAGCCGGGCGAATTTGCATCTGTCCACACGCTGACCATTGTGGGACCGAAACTGAGAAGCATTCCCGGCGTTCGCGTGCTCGGACCGCTTAGAACCTACGATCAGGTCGAGGTATCGCTAACCGATTCGATCTTCCTCGGCATCGATCCGCCCGTGACAAATTCGGGCAACCTCAAGGAAGCTGCCCCTCTGACACTCGTTGGTCCGAACGGATCTGTCTATCTCGAGCGATGTGCAATTGTCGCCAATCGACATCTCCACATGACGTCGAAGGATGCCGCGCTTCTTGGGGTAAAGGATGGAGATTTCTGTAAAGTGCGCATTGGCGGCGAGAAGCCGACGACGTTCGAAAACGTTCTCGTTCGCACGAACGATAACTGGAAGATCCAAATCCACCTCGACACTGACGATGCGAACGCGGCAAATGTCCGGGAAGATACATTTGTCGAGTTCCTTGGCAAACAAGGGAGCAGGCCATGAAGCTGGGAAAAGTGATCGGCCAAGTCGTTTCGACGAAGAAGGAAGGAAACGTCCAGGGCTTGCCGATCCTGATAGTGAGCTATCTTGACGAGAAGCTCGATGACACCGGGAAAACAGCGGCATGCATTGACACCGTCAATGCGGGGAATGGCGATGTCGTGCTCCTCTGTGCGTCGTCATCCGCCCGAATGACGGCGACGACCTCAAACGTCGCCACCGATAACACAATTGTCGGCATCGTCGACTCCGTCTCTGTCGGATCGAGAACAGTATACAAGAAGGGCAAGGCATAAGCGGGCGATGACAAATTTAACGATCGAGGACCTTGTCAACAAAGTGGTAGCCGAAGTCCTGAAGGAGCTTGCGAGGCGGGGGATCCATGCGGACCCGGCACCGCTGCGAGCCGGCAGCCAGGGACAGAGCGCCTCGTCCACGGAGACTGTCCGGAAGATTGACATGACCGGATTCAGAAGCCCGGTACTTCTTGAGCGCCACCTGGAAGCGCTGAAGCCGGACATAAAAGAAATTGTGGTTCCTGCCGGGACGGTTATTACACCCGGCGCACGTGAGATCTTGAGAAGAAAGAACTTGACACTGAAATACACATCAACAACAAACTAACGGAGGTACAATGTCGCGAGTAGCCTTGGGATTTGTCGAAACGCGCGGGAACACCGGTGCGATCCAGGCCATCGACGCCATGATCAAGACGGCGAACGTGGAGTTCGTGAAACGGGTCGAGGTCGGCAGCGCATTTGTCACGGTCCTCGTCCGCGGCGAAGTTGGAGCAGTCCGATCGTCCGTGGAAGCTGGCGCCGAGGCAGCCGCAAAGGTGGGTGAGCTTGTCAGTACAAACATCATCCCGTCTGCGCACGAAGATGTGTTCACCCTGCTTGGAATTGAAAAATAAGGAGACGGCACAATGATCGATGCATTAGGAATAATCGAAACGGTGGGATTCACGTCTGCCGTTCAGGCAGCAGATGCGGCGGTCAAGTCCGCCAATGTGAAACTCGGCAAATGGATCAAGGTTGGCGGCGGCAGGGTGTGCATTGTGATGCGCGGTGAAGTTGCAGCAGTGAAGGCGGCTGTCGATGCGGGCGTGAACGCAGCAAAGTCTGTCGGTAACGTTGCGTGCTCACTCGTTATCCCGCGTCCGTCCGACAAGCTCGGCACACAGTTCCCGCTCGAGCCACTGAAAAAGGGCGGCAAATAATCAAACGCGGGCCTTACCATGAATGACGTTCAATTGAAAGAACTTGTCGAACAGGTGGTGCGACAGGTTGTCCAGCAGCTCGATGTGCCGCCGACTCCCGCGAACAAAGGCAAAGGCGACTGGGGAGTTTTCGATGACATGAACGATGCCGTCGAGGCGGCGCATGAGGCATTTCAGCTTTACAAGGAGCGAAGCAAACAGTGCCGGAAGGAAATTACCGACGCTGTGCGCCAGATGACGCTCGACCACAAGGAAGAGCTGGCGAAGATGACCGTGGAAGAGACGAAAATGGGGCGCGTCAACCACAAGATCGCCAAACTTGTGAACGCCGCCAAGAACAGTCCCGGCGTCGAGTACCTGCAACCACAGGCATGGTCCGGGCGCAATGGCCTCGCCCTCGACGACTACGCGCCGTTCGGTGTCATTGGGAACATCACCCCCGCAACGCACCCCGGCCCGACGATGATCAACAACATTATCATCCAGCTCGCCGGCGGAAACACGGTTGCCTTCAACCCTCACCCTTCTGCGAAACGCGTCAACGCGCTCGTCATAAAACTGGCGAATCAGTACATGGTTCGCGCTGGAGCTCCTCCAAACCTCGTCACGTGCGTCAAGGAGCCAACACTCGACACAGCAAAGACCCTTTTCAACCACGAGAAGGTTGATCTGCTTTCAGTCACGGGCGGTCCCGAGGTGGTCGCAATGGCAATGAACTGCCCGAAAAAGGTGATCGCCGCCGGTCCGGGAAATCCACCGGTCCTGATCGACGAGACGGCGGACCTGGAGCTGGCAGCCAAAGAGATCACACAGAGTGCCTCCTACGACAACAACGTCCTCTGCATCGCCGAGAAGGAGATTTTCGTCGTCGATTCTGTTTTCGAAAAATTCATGGACGAGATGGAAAAGGCGGGCAACGTCCGCCTCACGTCCGTGCAGATGGATGCACTGGCGAAGGCTGCACTCTTTCAGTCCGGCAAGCACTGGCTCATCAGCCGGGATTATGTTGGGCGAAACGCGAACGTTCTTGGAAAAGCCATCGGGCTCAGCCTGTCGGACGAGGTTCCGCTGTTGTACGGTGAGACCGATAGAAATCACCCGTGGGTGGTATCCGAACAGATGACCTCGTGCATTCCCGTGATCAGGGTGAAGGATTTCGACGATGGCCTCCAGGCATCTCTGAAAGCCGAGCACGGATTCAGGCACACCGCGAGCATTTTTACCAAAGACATTCATCGTGCGACGAAATTCACCCGCGTCATGGATTGCGACGTTCATACGATTAACGGAGGAACCCTCCGCGGAGACGGCGGGGATCTGGGCGAAGGGTATTTTTCCCATACGATCGCCACGCCGACCGGGGAAGGGATCTGCACCCCGCTCGATTTCGTCCGTAAACGGCGCATCATGACTCACGGCGCATTACGATTTACATAGGCCCCGCTGACAGCCCGGCCAGAACGAATGTAGAAGCGACATCAACCATTTCATCGAAGTGAGGAGACACTACCATGGCAGGTAAAAGTGCAATCGGGATTCTTGAAACAAAAGGATTCGCGCCGTTGGTCCAGGGCGCAGATGCAGCGGTGAAGGCAGCCAACGTCGAGCTGGTGGAGTGGCGTCAGGTCGGCAGTGGTTATGTTTCGTTTGTTATCGAGGGGGACGTTGCGTCCGTCCGTTCGGCAATCGATGCCGGCGCAGATGCCGCGTCGAAGATCGGCGAAGTTGTTTCTCATCTCGTCATCCCGCGGCCTGTTGAAGAGATCGACAAGTCACTCAAAAGCTGAGGAACCATGATCTTCGCGAAAGTAATTGGAACGGTGATTTCGACTCAGAAGGACCAAAACCTCAACGGGAAGAAACTCCTTCTGTGCAAGGAAGTCGACCATAAGGGCAATCCGCTCCACACATATCACGTTGCTGTGGACGCGGTGCAGGCGGGCGAAGGATGCACGGTTCTTCTTTCGTACGGCTCCTCTGCGCGCATGACAGAGCTGACAAAGAACGCCCCCATCGACGCGGTCATCATGGCCATTGTGGACGATCTCCAGATTACACATCCGGCTCAGGGACGCACATGAAGCTCGGCAAGGTCATTGGTGTCGTGTGGGCATCGAAGAAGGTCCCCGAACTGCGGGGGTGTCGTCTCTCGGTCGTTCAGCCTGTTTCATCGGACCTCAAACCGACTGATCATCCCCTCGTTGCCGCAGATCCGCTGAATCTTGCCACGGGCGGTGACACGGTTGTCTATGTCACAAGCACCGATGCGACGCAGGCCTTCGCCGGCGGGTTCGCACCCGTGAACGCGAGTATCGTCGAGCTCGTGGAGGAGATCTCCTGATGTTTCTCGCCCGGGTCGAAAAGAGGATCGTCTCCTCGGCAAAGCACAAGGCGTATGAGGGCAAGACCGTGTACGTCGTGCAGCCGGTGGATCCGGCCGGGAAGCCGGTGGGTTCGGAGTGGGTCGCTGTCGACTACGTGGGCGCCAACGTTGGCGACGTCGTCGTGTGCGGAGGTGCGCCCGGAGTTGCACGCGAGGTGTTTCAGATCGAGCTGGCCCCGATCAGAACGCTCATCATGGCAATTGTGGACAGGGTCGAATGTACGGAATCGTAGGAGCGCGTCGTTGACACTGAGCGAGATTCAAAGTCATGGCATCATCGGCGCAGGTGGAGCCGGGTTTCCGGCGCACGTCAAGCTTGGTTCGCGTCCGGACACGATCATCATGAATGCGGCAGAATGCGAGCCGCTGCTGCACAAGGACATGCAGATCCTCCGGCACCACACCGATGCGGTGCTCGAGGGTTTTCAGATTGCGATGGATCTCACAGGCGCCCGCGAAGGGATTATCGGAATCAAAGAGAAACATCACGATGAAATTCGACTTCTCGAATCACGAGCTTCACGCCGGTTCAGAATCCTTCCTCTTGCAGATGTCTATCCTGCGGGCGACGAGGTAACGCTGATTTACCTGACAACGGCACGCATTGTCCCGCCGGGATCGCTTCCCATTGCTGTCGGCTGCGTCGTTCAGAATGTCGAGACGCTCTATAACATCGGCATCAAGAAACCTGTGATATCGAAATTCATCTCTGTGGCCGGAGCCGTGGAGCAACCCGCGACCATCGAAGTACCGATCGGAACGACGTTCGCAGAAATTCTCTCCCACTTCACCATTACATGCGATGAGTACATTCTCCGCTCCGGCGGACTCATGATGGGCGCTGTCGAGAACAATCTCGACAAGGTGGTATCAAAAAGAACGTCGGCGCTTATCGTTCTGCCCGCCAGCCATCATTGCGCGACGATGTATAACAGGTTCAACACGGACCACGCGGTCGATCTGATTGCGAAAGCAGGATGCGACCAATGTTCATTTTGCACCGAATTCTGCCCTAGATATCTGCTCGGTCATCCCGTCCGACCCGAGCTTGCGATGCGCAACCGGATGTTTACGCGTGAAGACCAGCCAATGGCGAACCTGGGGAATCTCTCGTGCTGCGAGTGCAACCTGTGTACGATGTATGCATGCCCCGAAGGCCTCGATCCAAAAGGGGCAACCGTGATGGACAAACGCATCATGCGATCGCAGAATCAAATGCTGGCACCGTCCGCACCCTCTGCACATCCGATGTTTGAATTCCGGCAAGTGCCGACTTCCAGCCTGAAACAGAGGCTCGATATCGGCAAGTTCCGCGACGAGGGTCCTCTCAAGAAACTGGATCTTCGGCCGGCATCCGTCAGAATCCCTCTTCGCCAGCATGCAGGATCGCCCGCAGTACCGACTGTAAGGCCCGGCGACAAGGTCCGAACGTACGACATGATCGGGCGGGCGTCATCGGAGATCTCGTGTGCGGTGCACGCGTCAATCGACGGCACTGTGACAGACATTTCAGCAGATGAAATAACCATTGAGAGAGCGTGATGAAATCAGGAGACGCACTGGGTATTATCGAGCTGGGGAGCATCTACAAAGGGTACCACGTTCAGGATGAAGTGCTGAAATCGGCCGACGTGGAAAAACTCGTCGCGCGGTCAATCTGTTCGGGCAAGTACCTGATGATCCTGCGGGGCGACGTTGCCGACGTTGAAACAGCAATGAGCGTTGCACGTGACGTGGGAGGATTCTCCGTCATCAATCTTTCCGTAATCCCGAGAGTCGACCCGCGCGTTTTCCCTGCAATTACAGGAGCTGCAATTCTCCGCACGGGCGGAGATACTGCCGTTCCCGCGATGCTCATCATCGAGACTTTCTCAGTCGCATCTGCAATCAAGGCAGCTGACCGTGCCATCAAAGAGGCCGAGCTGGATTTTGTCCGCGTTCACGTCGCAATGGCAATTGGCGGCAAAGGAGTTGTTGTGATGACAGGGGATGTTGCGCCGCTCGAAGCGGCTGTCCGGCCGGCGATCGACGCCATCAAGGAAGACGGCATGCTTGCCGGTTACGTATTGATCAGGAACCCTCACGAAGAGGTGCTGCGCGATTTGATCTGACGGGCGGACCGGCGTGAGAGAGTGTTGACCATTATTATACGGGACTTTTGAAGGAAGAGAGACGATGCAGGACGAAATGGAGTTGCGAAAACAGATCATTGAGATGGGAAGGCGGATCTGGACACGAGGATACGTCGCATCAAACGACGGCAACATCACGGCGGTGCTCAACGACCGGGAGATTCTGACAACGCCGAACGGCGTCAGCAAAGGCTTCATGACCACCGAGATGATCCTCAAGGTTGACCGCGCGGGCAACCCCGTCTCCTTCAGTTCAAAATACCGCCCGTCGAGCGAAGTGAAAATGCACCTGGAGGTGTACCGACAGCGTCCGGATGTCAAGGCGGTTGTTCATGCTCATCCACCGTATGCCACAAGCTTCGCGGTGGCCGGTATTCCCCTGAACAAATGCGTTCTGCCCGAAGCCATCCTTGTGATCGGCTCGGTACCGCTGGCCCCGTATGCGCTTCCTTCGACAATGGAGATTCCCGAAAGCATCCGCGATCTCATCCAGCATTCCGACGCGATCCTCCTCCAGAATCACGGCTCTCTCACACTCGGCAGCGACGTTCTCAATGCCTATCACAAGCTCGAGACGCTCGAGCATACAGCAAGTATCGTCTGGAAAGCAATACAGCTCGGAAATGTGAACGTGCTCCCGGATCGGGAGCGCGACCGTCTCATGTCCCTTCGTGAGAAGTTCAATCTGCCGGGACGCGTGACGACCTGCGATGCCACGCCGATGCCGAGCTCCCCTGTTGAATCGTTTGAACGCCCCCAGAGGCAAGAGCCTGTCAGCGAGCAGAAGATCCGGCAAATCGCCGAACAGGTGATCGCGAAGCTTCGACAATCGTGAGTCTGGCGTGACACTCCTCATTGCGAATCCCGGCAGCACTTCCTTCAAGTGCAAATTGTATGATCTCGACAGCATGCAAGTGCTGTTCCAGGCAACCGTCGAACGCATCGGCGACCGTGAAGGAATCTATACATACAATAAGTCCGGTAGCGAGAAGCGCGTCACGAACCTCCCTGTCCCCGACTACCCATCGGCAGTCAAGCTCACGCTTGACTCCATGGGGGAAGCGCATCTCATCGATCACCTCGCGGCAATCGGATTCAAGACGGTGCATGCCAAGGGAGTGACGGGCTGCGTCGAGTTGACTGGTGAAGTGGTTGCCGCCATGGAGGCGTACCGTTCGCTGGCTCCTGTTCACACCGATATCTACGTCCTAGCAATCTCTGTCTTCAAAGACCTTCTCCCTTCCGTCCCCCGCATCGGATTGTTCGAGACACACTTTCACACTCACATCCCGCCGGAGGCGTACCTGTATGCGATACCCTTCGAGTACGTTGAAAAACATGGGATCCGAAAGTACGGGTTTCACGGAGCTTCACATCGTTACATTGGTATGAGGGCGAAAGAGTTGTTCGACGCTACCAGGATAATCTCGTGTCACCTCGGCGGCAGTTCATCGATCTGCGCGATAAGAGACGGATGGTCAATCGACACATCAATGGGGATGAGTCCCCAAAGCGGACTTCCAAACGCCAAGCGGGTGGGTGATCTTGATCCGTTCGGGTTGCTCTACCTCATGGAATGCGAAAATCTCTCCACGAAACAAGCGGGAAAGATCCTGATGTCGAAGGGAGGAATCCTCGGGATTTCAGGAAAGAGCGGGGATTTTCGCGATATTGAACAAGGGATGGATGCGGGGGACAAGCGGTGCGAGGTGGCCTTCAAGACGTTCGTCTATAACGTGAAACGCTATATTGGCGAATACCTTGCCGCGCTCAACGGCGCCGACTGCATCGTCTTCACAGCTGGAGCAGGAGAACACTCGATTCGCCTTCGCAAGGCGATCGCTTCAAACATGGAGAACCTCGGCATCATCCTGGACGATCAGAAGAACGAATCCAATCCTCACGAAGGGCTTATCTCTGCCGGGAATTCGAAGATCAAACTCGCCGTGATACCGACAAACGAAGAATTCATCGTGGCTTCGGAAGTCAAGCGGTACCTGGAAGCGCACCAAGTGCACGACTAACGGCAACTTCTATTTCCGACCATCACGCGCTGTGGTTTGTCCTCTCCCTGAATACCTGATCCTCCCTCCGTCCAGAACTCTCACATCTACTCGTACCAGAAGGAGTACACATCACAACGCTGCATGAGGAACCGCAGGACAACGGGACTTCCTTTCTTTAGTTCGTCTCCAGTTCCCCATTTCACAGGGATCTTTGTCCGATTTTCTCCTTTGATCGCGATACTGCTGCCGAGAACTTTGCGCGTGGATGGATCCAAGAGTTCGATTTGAAGGGACCCATGAATGCAATCGGCATTGACATACATGGTTGTCCCCGTCGGCGTCACAGTTGTCGTCTCAAACCAGCCTGCAAACTGACCCGAGCGCATGGCGGTGAATCCATCGATCCTGAAGCGGGCAAGACCAATCGATGTCTCGCGAAACCGGCTGTCGTCGTGAAACACGGTCGTTCCACCATAATAGAGCCACATCTCATCGCTGTGTCCGGAGGGGGCAATCAGAATATCCGACGCGGGGTACGTTCCGCCGCCGTCCCATGCTCCAATTCCCCCTTTCTGCATCAAGACCTGCCGATCTGCCGCGCGGTGCCAGAGACCGTCATCACTCTGTTGGGCGAGCTGAAGATCAACATGTTTGTCGTTCGGTGCGTTGTAGTACACCCATATGAGACCGATATTGTTACCGAAGTACGGCACATAACTCATGCCGTAGAACTCCGTTCCATACGCGTCATTCCAGTCGGGAGCAAGAAACACAGCGGGCTCCGTCCAGTGAATAAAATCTCTGCTCGATGATTCTCCCAGGATGCGGAAGTGGCGATCTGGCGCCACGCTTATTTTGAAATATGCGCGGTACGTCCCATCGGGAGATTTGTTCAGCGAAGAAGCGTCACAGGCGCATGTGAAGACCGGCTGTTCCGATGCGTTTGTCCATCGCAGACCGTCAGGTGAATATGCAATGAAGAACCCTTCACCTGGAATCGGGCGCCATCCGGGTACAGCTGTTCCGAGCGGAAAATTCGGTCCCGCACTCTTCAGGCCGTCTTTGGACATACTGTCCCAATACAACATCTTGTACTTCTTTGACGGGTCCTTTTCATTGTCATCGCGCACGACAGCCGGACTGCAGAGCGCTGATGTGCCATGGCTAAGAAGCACGATGTTCGTTCTCTCCCCCTTGTAGCGAACATGGTCCATCAGCGGTTTTTCCCAGTGGATTCCATCTCGACTCTC
>DATJQB010000281.1:0-10434 GCA_035506075.1 Bacteroidota bacterium
ATCTGTGATCTTTTTTTGCAATCGCATTAGTTTTGGAAACAGGCGCTACGATCTTGTTGAATGGGCTAAGGCGCCAATCACAAGGTTTATTTTCTGTGGTGGCACTCGCCGATGTTTGTGCGGAATGTCCGGAGGCAGACCTTCACGCTCGGATGTCCCGCATCATGTTCCCCGCTGATCCTGTTGCCGTGCGGTTGTTGTTCTAGATCAGAGCTGCTTCCGCCCATGCCGTCTCCATTCGCCGACGCCCAACCGCCGTTGACCGCTTTTCTCGATGTTCCATCCTCGTTGACGACTCTTCATTGATCGCCAACGTTTGTCAATTCCTCAACGCTCCCGCAACTTTCAGTGCTTCAACTCGTACACCGGAAGAGAAAAGCGATTTCCATCCAACCATGCACCGGCCGAGGGTTGTTGCGAAATGAAGAGCCCAGTACCAAACGATCGGGTTCTCGTCGATTGCCAGATGATGACACCTGGGTTCGCGACGCTCCTCGCAGACCTGAAGACCGACCTGACCGCCCTCTGGACATCTTCCTCAGACGCGTTCCCTGACTTCATGCGCAGCTACACAACTGATCAGCAGCGATCCACTGAGGAGCAGATACGCGAGTCGATGTGGAGTGAAAGGGAAATCGACCCCGACCCGGATGCAGCAGCGCTGCAGCTTCAGCGGTTGAAGGCATCGGTCCGCGGCTTTGTCGCTCGTTCAATGTGTGAAGAGTTGCGGGGCGAAACAGAGGAGATGCTTCAGGAATTCTCCGATGCCGGAGATGAGTTCATCCGCCAGGCGCGTGACTTCGATCCGGATCTGAGCCAGGAAGATCTCTTCCAGGCGTTGCGCAATCTGTGGATCATCAACAGCATGCAGGTGGGACTCGGCGTGCCCGTGGGTCTTACGCCGTCAAGTCTGGCATACAGCCTGCTCTATCCATACTCGGACAATCTTCTCGATAACCGAAATCTCGGCATGGAAACGAAGAGGGATTTCCAGCGGAGGTTCAGGCTCCGTCTTGCCGGTTTCGATGCAACACCAGTATCGGCTCATGAACAGAAGATTGTGGACCTTATCGGGATGATCGAAGGGGAGTATCCGCGGAGGGACTACCCTGAGGTCTACGCGTCGCTTCTTGCTATTCATGCGGGGCAGGAGAGGAGTTTGTGTCAGCAGTATGATTCGGAGCATCTGTCGGGCTCGGGGATCCTTGAGATCAGCGTCGAAAAGGGAGGGGCGTCAGTGTTGGCAGATGCTTTTCTTGCGAAAGGAGAATTGCAGCGGGAGGAGGCGGAGTTTGCATTTGGCTACGGTGTGTTCCTGCAACTCATCGACGACCTGCAGGACACTGCCGAAGATCTGGCAAACTGCCACCGCACGCTGTTCACGTCCGCGGCAACCATTCATCAGCTTGAGGAGCCGACGAACCGTCTTCTGCGGTTTATTGAAGGGGTCCTCGCGTCGTTCCCGCCGACGTCAGCATTCAGAGGATCGGTGATGACGGAGCTTGTCCGCCGGAGCAGCTGGATGCTTGTCGTGGAGTCCGTCGCCCTTTCTCCCGGGCTCTATTCCGAAGTCTATTGTTCCGAACTTCAGCACTACTCCCCGCTGGCGTTTTCCTGCATCCGTTCACTTCGAGAGCAGATGCAATCGAAGCGAAGCCGCCTCACGACGATGCTCAAGAACCGGCGCTTCGCGAAGGTTGCCTCAGCGCACATCTGAGATCGACACCCGCTGTTCGCTCCACATCATGATCTTGAAAAAGCAGGGTACCCGTTCCTAAAGGAGAGTGTAGACGTTAACCTGAGGCAGAACAACCAGATAGAGGACCCAGAGGGCGAATCCGATTGCAAGCGGGACGCTGATGTTGTCATCGATTGTCGTCGAGAGAGATTCAGTCACAGCACCGATTGCTGCAGCAACGACACCGATGACGTACTCCAGGGGAAGCCGCCCGATTTTTGGGGCGAGGGCAACGACGACGATGGCAGAGACAAAGAAGCCTGTTGCTCCTTCGAGCGATTTGTGGAAAAACCTGTGTTTGCCGAAGCGTCGTCCGACCAGTGCCGATGTAATATCTGAGATGATGAGGATAGCAAACGCATTGACGGCGATGACTTTTGGGAAGATGAGGACGCAGACGATTGCCGAGAACAGGATGTTCGTAGCACCCGTCAGGCGTTTCGACTTTGAATCCGATTCATGCCGACGGAGGAGCCACCCGAACCAGCGGTAGAACCACTCCTGCGTCGGCTGGTGATAGAACCGGGCCAGGTCGACAGCGAGGAATCCGAGGAACATGGGCACGAGGAGCTCAAGCGCCAGCTCCCGTGAGATGAAGTAGTAAATGGTGGGAATGGAAAGCGAGCAGAGGTGGATCAGCTTCCGGATGAACTCGGACCTGTAATCGATCGTCGCCTTCGCGTGGAGGTGCTCCGGATTGGCACTGCTGTTTTCCGGAGCGCCATGCACGTCCAAAGGTGTTTCACTCATGCTGTTTTCTTCGGGTTGCCGTTGTCAAGGACAGGTTCGGCTTTGGGCTGGGCGGCCGGAGCGATTTTTGCTGCCGGGGTTTCTGCCTCGCCGTCTTTGCGGCGTTCCAGCGGAGGAAGCTCCTCGCCGCGGATAATCGTATCGATCTCTTCGGAATCAAGAATCTCACGCTCGAGAAGTGCATTCGACAATCGATGCAGCGTCTCGAGGTCTTCGCGCAAAATCTGTTCGGAACGTTTCATCGCCTGGATCACGATCTTCTTGACTTCAAGGTCGATGGCGATCGCCGTGTTCTCGCTGAAGTTTCGTGACTTCGTAATCTCGCGGCCGAGGAACAACTCCTCTTCCTTCGCTCCGTACGCGAGCGGACCGAGCTTCTCGCTCATTCCCCATTCACATACCATCTTGCGGGCGAGCTCTGTCGCTCTCTCGATGTCATTTCCTGCGCCGGTTGTAAGCTGATTGAAGATAAGTTTTTCCGCCGCGCGTCCGCCGAGAGCATATGTAATCATCGCATCGAGGTACTCCTTCGAGTACGTGTGCTTCTCGTCGATCGGCAGGTAGGTTGTTACGCCGAGCGCCCGGCCACGCGGGATAATCGTAACTTTGTGCACCGGGTCGGCATCGGGAAGATGTTTCGCCACGAGAACGTGACCGGATTCATGGTACGCAGTGACTCTTTTCTCGCGGTCAGAAATGATGAGACTCTTCCGTTCCGTCCCCATCATCACCTTGTCTTTCGCAGCTTCAAAGTGGTGCATGGCGACGACCTTGCAGTTCTGGCGTGCCGCGAGCAGCGCGGCTTCGTTCACGAGATTCGCGATGTCTGCTCCTGAGAGACCCGGAGTCCCTTTGGCAAGTGTCTCGAGCTTGACGTCTTCGGCAAGCGGAATGTTTTTCGTATGCACGCGGAAAATTCCCTCGCGTCCTTTGACGTCCGGCCTGTCGACGACAACCTGGCGATCGAATCGTCCGGGGCGGAGAAGTGCCGGATCGAGGACGTCAGGCCTGTTCGTCGCGGCAATGATGATGACGCCGCTATTCTGTTCAAATCCATCCATTTCAACGAGCAGCTGGTTGAGGGTTTGCTCACGCTCATCGTGACCGCCGCCAAGGCCGGCACCGCGGTGCCGCCCAACAGCGTCAATCTCATCGATGAAAATGATGCACGGCGCACTCTTCTTTCCCTGTTCAAACAGATCGCGCACGCGCGAAGCGCCAACGCCGACGAACATCTCGACAAAATCTGCTCCGCTGATTGAAAAGAACGGCACGCCCGCTTCACCAGCAACTGCACGGGCAAGCAGGGTCTTGCCGGTCCCCGGAGGCCCGAGAAGGAGAACGCCCCTCGGTATTTTGCCGCCGAGCCTCTGGAACTTGGAAGGTTCTTTGAGAAACTCGATGATTTCCTGCAGCTCAACCTTCGCTTCGTCAGCACCGGCGACGTCCATGAACGTCACCTTCGTCATTCCCTCGGTCAGCAGTTTTGCGCGGCTCTTGCCGAATGAAAACAGCCCCTTGGTCCCGCCGGCTCCCGCCTGCATTCGGCGGAAAATGATCAGCCAGATGCCGATGAGAAGAATCCACGGGAGCGTGGAGATCAGCAGGCTCGTCCAGGTACTGTCTTCCTTGACGACGTTGAACTTGACCCCTTTCGCCGTCCAGGTTGTGATAACCTCGTCGTTGATGGCGGAATAGGGGAGCGTCAGCCACACGCGGGTTGCCCCCTGAACGCGCTTCTCGTTCGTGGTCGTAATTTCCGACGGCTCTTTGAGCTTGCCGTGGAAATCGTAGTTGTTGAAATCGGACTTCTTAATGAGCGCTTCCGCGATCTTGCCGTCTGTCAGGAGCGACTGGTAGGCTGTAAAGCTGATCTCGTACTCCGTCTCTTCTGTCTGTTTGAAGGCAAGCATGATGAGGTAGACAGCCAGGAGTATCCCGAGCCATCCTGCGATCATCCTGCCGACCTTGTTCCAGTTGAAGTCGTCTTCGCGGACCGGTTTTGGGCCTTTCTTGGGAAGACGCGGAGGAGGCGTGCGGCGCTTCATGCCGCCATCCTTCTGTTTGTCATCAGTTGGTTCTTCGCTGTGCCATCGATAATTCATACACCTCACTCCTTCAAACTCCCGCTCCGGATAGAATGCTATTGCTGCGGTGCGAGCCTGTAAATACTCTTCAAGTTACGAACTTTTTGTGCATAGTCCAAGCCGTAGCCGATCACGAATTCGGGCGGAATTTCGAAACCGACATAATCAATCGGGAAATCGACCTTCGCAACAGACTTCTTCAGCAGCAGCGTAACAACGCGAAATGAAGCGGGGTTCTCCTTCTGTACGAGCCGTTTCATGAAGTCGATCGAAATTCCGGAGTCAACAACATCCTCAACAACGATGATGTCCCTGCCGTTCACCTGGCAGTTGAGATCCTTCAGGAGCCGGACCTGGCCGGAGGAGATCTTCGCGTCGCCGTAGCTCGAGAGTTTCAGAAAATCCACCTCGCAATCGATTGTGATCTCGCGGATGAGGTCGGCGAAAAAAATGAACGACCCGTTCAGGATGCCGATGAAAATGGGCACCTTGCCGCGGTAGTCGTTGTTGAGGCGCTCCGCGAGCTCCTTTACTCTGCCTTTGATCTGCTCTTCAGAAAGGTAGAGCGTGAACCGGTCGTTGTTGATCGTGATCTCGTTGGCCATTAGTATACAGTCGATTTTAGTGGGAGGATATTGTGGCTCCATACTCCAGTCTGACAACGCTCCTCGTCTGCCGGGTGACCTTGAATCTCTCATCCAGCCGCAGCCCGCAGATCCAGACGATGTCGCCGTTCGACTCGAGAATGGGGATCTTTTTCTTCTGTAAGAGTGAAATCTTCTTGTCCACGAAATAATCGCTGATTTTCTTCCGTGCGCTCATTCCAAACGGCATGAACCAGTCTCCATCCTCCCATGACCGAACGAGGAGTTTTGCGCCGAGCCTGCCCGCATCGACGAACTCGACGTCGGTCCGTCCGCTGAATTTCGAAGGCGGCGGAATCGGCAGACTGATCGAAAACCGGAAGTCCTGAAACGTGTAGCTGTTGCCAAGGCTGACAACCTGGTGAAGAGGAGTCTCTTTCGCCGGACGGACGAACCTGAGCAAATCCCGGTCCCTGTATACGTGGACGTCTCGCGAAAGCTGCACCTGGCTTCCCGTCGTCAGCGTGCAGAGGTCGATCAGCTTGAGAATCTTGTCCGAGTCAATCTCTGCTCCCAATTTCCGCAGCACCTCGAGAAGAATCCCTTCCTGGAGATACTCAGGCTTGGCCTGGAGCTTCCCGATATCGAGCTGCGTAACTCCCTGATCGTCCCTGGTGAGAATCCCCGGGAGCACGAGCCGGACCTCTGCTGTAAGAATGTCATCAAGCTGCCGCATCAATCTCGAAAGCCGGTTCAGCGATGGCACGGTGTCGAATGATCCGGATGCTTCAAGAAGAGGAAGAACGTTATGCCGGATGTAATTGCGCCGGTACTCGACTGATTCATTCGACGAATCGTTCCTGTACTCGATTGCTCTGTCCCGTGCAAATTCGCGGATTTCATCCCTGCGCGCAAACAGGAGAGGGCGGATGATCATGCCGGAGTCGCGCTGCAGCGGAATCCCGGCGAGTCCGCGAATCCCGGTCCCGCGCAATGCGTTCATCAAGACCGTTTCTGCATTGTCGTCAGCCTGATGAGCAGTTGCGATCGAGCGTGCCCCAACCCGGCGCCGCGCCCGCTCGAGGCTCTGGTAGCGGAGCTGTCGCGCCGCTTCCTGTTTCGAAACGTGCTCACTGTGCGCGAAATCGAGTATGTTGACACGCTCCGAGATGAATGGAATGCTCAGCCGTCCCGCCAGGTTCCTCACGAACAACTCATCCCCTTCAGATTCTTCGCCCCGGAGCTGGTGGTTGACGTGGGCGATTGTCAGGGAAAGGTTCCACTCCTGCCGAAGATTGGCGAAGAGCACGGACATGACAGTCGAATCGATGCCGCCGCTCACCGCCAGCACGATGGAGTCTCCCGGACGCACCATTCCCGTCGATTCAAGGAAGCGGATAAACTGCGTCTCAAGTGCGTGACGGTGGTGGCTCACCGGACCCCCAATATGAAGAATTCTTGACTCCGATCAGCCGGGATCAAGAATTCTGGAAACTTCTCCGACGCATGTTGGCGTTAACAAGGGTGGGCTGCTGAGCGTGATGGTTCTCTGACTCAATGCGGTCGGGTTTTCAAACGTGCTACGTGACTCAAGGTACGAAAAGAGTAACGGATCTGCAAGCGGGGTCTTCGAATCCCGCCTAACGCCTGCCTACCAAGCCAGCGACATTCGTCTTGATTCCGTTTGAAATATTGATAACTTGACGTCACGGTTCAACAGTTCTTTCATTTAGTTTCCTTTACTTATCGAGAACGGCCGAGGGATCAGGCCCCACGACGCCGTAGCAACCGGTTCCGATTCAGCTGGAATGACAGGTGCTAACTCCTGCTTCGCTGACGCGAAGAAAGATGAGGAGAAGGAGGATACGAACATCGTAACCTCTTCCGATCATGACGAAGAGGTTTTTTTGTTTTGTCAAACACCGGATTCACCCGGATTCCGATTGCACTTCATCGACCATCAACAGGAGCACTTTGCATGCGTCTTCAAACCGCAGCCGTCCACGCCGGGGTCGCGAAAGACTCCGCTTATAACAGCGTCATCACCCCAATCTACCAGACCTCGACGTTCGAATTCGAAGATATCGGGACGACGAAAGGATACGACTACACACGCACAGCGAATCCGACGCGGACTGCGCTCGAAGAGAACATTGCAGCGCTCGAAGGTGGATTGAGTGCGAAAGCTGTGGCGACCGGGATGGCGGCCGTCAACGTCGCGCTTCATTTCTTCCGCACCGGCGATCACGTCCTGTGCACCCACGATTGCTACGGCGGAACAGAGCGTATTCTGAGGACGTTCTCGGAGATTTTCGGCATGGAGATTTCGTATGTCGACATGACCGATCTTGCGGCGGTCGAGAAGGCCTTCCGACCGAACACGCGGGCCGTGTGGATTGAGACTCCGAGCAATCCGCTCCTTAATATTGTCGACATCCGTGCACTCTCCGACCGGGCTCATGCTCACAACGCCCTGGCGATCGTCGACAATACGTTCCTTTCGCCGTACAATCAGCGTCCCTTCGAGCTTGGGGCGGACATTATCATCCATTCCACAACAAAATATCTGAATGGCCACAGCGACGTGGTCGGAGGCGCAATCCTTGTCAACCGTCCGGATATGGTCGATCGGCTGCATCAGCTCGTGAACACGCTGGGACAAGGGGCATCTCCGTTCGAATGCTGGCTCGTGCTTCGCGGCATCAAGACGCTCGTTCCGCGCATGCGCATCCATGAAGAGAACGCCCGTGCTGTCGCGGAATTTCTCGCACAGCATCGAAACGTCCTGAAGGTTAATTACCCAGGACTAACGACGCACCCGCAGCATGAACTCGCACGGCGTCAGCAGCGCGGCTTCGGCGGAATGGTTTCGTTCGAAGTGAAAGGGGGATTGGAGGAAGTGCATTCGGTCCTTCGCCGCGTCAAGCTCTTTACTGTTGCCGAGTCGCTCGGCGGTGTCGAATCGCTGATCTCACATTCTGCGTCGATGACGCACGCATCGATGAATCCGGAGCTTCGTGAGAAGGCGGGGATCAACGAACGCGTGATGCGCCTTTCGGTAGGAATTGAAGATGTCAATGATCTCATCGAGGATCTTGATCAGGCGTTGCAGCGAGTGTAGTCTGCTCCTATCGGCCGGCCAGAAACAGCAACGCCCCCGGGAGGGGGCGCTTCTGATATGTAGCGGGGGGGGGATTCGAACCCTCGACCTACGGATTATGATTCCGACGCTCTAACCAGCTGAGCTACCCCGCCATGAACATCGTAGATTGCAGAATGAAGATCTCTTGCACGCCGTTCTGACCGAAGGGATCTGTGCAGGCCAAAACAAAAAATGACCCGCAACAAGGTCAATGAGATGAACAATCAACACACCTTAAGGTACGGGAGAACCGCCTGAAAATCAAGCGGAAATTCCGGCAAGCGCGTTCTGGGATTCGCGCGACGGGCGCACGTGGGACTCGAAGCGCAGAGGTTCTGATGAGAATGGATCGAACGAGGAAATCTCTTCGTTTCCCGAAAACGATTTCAACTTCTCGACCGGAGTTTTGCCGTTGAGGCTCACCATTGTTCGATTGTTGTTGTGGAAATACAGAAACGCGATCAGCTCACTGACAAGCTGTGAAATGACCGGTGGGCGGTGTGAGCTCCCAGCCTGGTGAACGAACGTAAGATGATCGAAGAGTGAGAACAAATCGTCTTGTGATCGATCGCTGACGAGGACATGAAGGATCCCCTGGGCCGCCAGATGGTTTGTGAACCGCTGGACGGTCGCAGTGAGCGGCTCGATCCAGAACGGCTCCATCGTTGCCGTCCTGATTCTTGAAATACTGAAGGGGAATTTCACCTGGATGAATCCGGTGAAGTCCGCTACCGATGTCAGCGAATCGGTTAAGTAGATGCGAGCGACCTGAAGGTGGGTGCATGCGTCGAAGGCAGAAAAAACGAACGCACGAGAGCCTGAGAGAAGAACTGGCAGCGGCGACACATCGACGTACACGACAGCCCCCGGTTTGGGTGCAAGCCTGACAAGTTTCGCCGCAACCCTCGTCATTCTCGCTTCGTCAAGGGAGTTTGCCGGGAAAGACGTGGTGCCGAAATTCGCAGGTTGCTGGAATGAGATATGAGATGCCGACATGTCGCCTCCCCTTTCGAATTTACAATTCATCCCTCCCCGGTGAACATACTTCCATTGCTGTGCCAGAGACTCCGTTCGCATCAGGCCGGTCAGGACGCGTGGATTTTATCAATCAGGCGTAGTTGATCCGAACGAACAGCGGAACTGGATTGTTCTGTTTCCTATGACCTGCTTTCTGAAGATTGTACAAATTACACGGTCCCGGCCGTGGTCACTCATGTCTGATTGTTCCTCAGGCTGCAAACAACTCCAACAAGCACGGATACCACTTCATGCTCTCGCTTGATCAAGCCCTCGAAAGTGTCCTCGGTGCAATCGTTCCGCTTGAGGCCGAGTCATGCGACTTGTCGTCGTCGCACCTCCGGGTCCTCGCGGCTGACATGGTCGCTTCAAACGACATTCCTCCGTTCGACAATGCATCGATGGATGGCTATGCGGTCTCCGCGGATGACACACGTCCTGTTTCCGGACCCGGCGCAATCGGGCTTGAGTTGCAGGGAGAAGTTGGTGCGGGGGATTCGTTCGCTTCAGGAATCGGGGCCGGGAAAACTGTTCGGATCTTAACCGGCGCGATGATACCGCCGGGCGCTGACGCGGTGATCGAGCAGGAGCGTGTCACAGTTCGGGACGGCAGGATCCGGATTGAAGCACTCGTCGAGAAAGGGCGAAACATCCGTCGGCGCGGGGAAGACATCAGGTCAGGTCAGACTGTCCTGACGAAGGGGAGTCTTGTGACTTCGGCGCGTGTAGGAGTGCTCGCCTCGCTCGGAGCAAGGAGCGTTCCCGTCTTCAAGACGCCGAGGGTGGCAATTCTCACGACAGGCAACGAGCTCGTCGATGTCGATCAGCCGCTCGAAGGAGGGAAGATCCGGGACAGCAATGCATACACACTGTCTGCTCTCGTTCGGGATGCTGGTTGTATCCCGGTCATGATCGGCAGGGCTGCCGACAGTTCGTCGGATCTTCGCACGAAGCTCGTTGCAGGACTGGGGTGCGATGCCTTGATCACGTCAGGAGGAGTATCAGTCGGCGACCGCGATCTTGTGTTGGAGACATTGAAGCAGATTGGGGCGGAGGTCCGCTTCTGGAAAGTCAACATCAAGCCGGGAATGCCTTTTGCGTTTTGTCTTCACCTAT
>DATJQB010000282.1:0-3524 GCA_035506075.1 Bacteroidota bacterium
CCGCGGAAAAATGCTCCGTTGATGGCGTTGAACTGCTCCTCCATCCCGGAGACGCTTATCGAGAGCGAAATCTTCGGACACGAAAAGGGTGCGTTCACGGATGCGTCGTCTGCCAAGGAAGGCCTGGTGGAGATCGCGCAGAATGGAACCTTGTTCCTCGATGAAATCGGCGAAATCTCAATGATGATCCAGCCGAAGCTGCTGCGATTTCTGCAAACCGGCGAGTACCGACGTGTGGGAGGCAACAAGAATCTGAAGTCCGACGTTCGCATCATCTCCGCCACGAACAAGGATCTTCTCCAGGAGGTCGGCGGGGGAAGATTCCGCGAGGATCTTCTGTACCGGCTCAACGTGATTACCCTGAACCTCCCGGCGCTCCGGGAACGAAAAGAGGACGTTCCACTTCTTGTCGAACATTTTCTGAAGAGACACACCCGCGCGAAAGGGCCAAAAAGAATCGATGAGAAGGCCCTCGATCTGTTGATGAAATATGACTGGCCGGGAAACGTCCGCGAGCTCGAGAACGTGATCGAGCGCGCAGCGATTCTTTCGCGGGACGACGTGATCCGCATGGACGATCTCGCTCTCCCGATCGGGAACCGCTCACTCATCGAGCCGCTCCTGCCGGTTGATCCGGGAAGCCCGAGACTTGGGAGCGCAGTTCCGATGACCGAAATTGAAAAAGCACACATTGACGGCGTATTGAAATCAGTGAATTGGAACAAGAACATCGCGGCGAAGATCCTTGGCATCAGCCTGAAGACACTGTATACAAAGATTCAACAGTTCGAACTCACGAAACCGTGAGTGAATGAAACCAGGCGGTATTGCCGCTGCAGTGCCGCTCCACGCAGGCTTTGCCTCCACCCACCCGTATGATGATCTATCTGCTTCGCCACGGTGACGCTCTTGACGGCGCACGCTACGACGATGCAGGACGTCCGCTCAGCCAATTCGGCCTGAGGCAGGCGTCTGCCGTCGGCTCCTTTCTTGCTTCGAACAAGTCGGAGATCTCGCTCGCCTTTTGCAGCCCGCTCGTGCGCGCCCGCCAGACAACCGAAGCCGTCGTGCGTGCACTCGGCGAACTCCCGACCAGGATCTCGGACGCGCTTCATTCCTCCAGCGACCCGAAGGAGATTCTTGACGAACTCAAAACTTGCGGAAGCAACACCGTTCTGCTGGTCGGGCACGAGCCGCATCTCAGCAGGACAATTTCTCTACTCCTCTGGGGCGACGGCCGAAGCAGAGTCTCGATGAGGACGTGCAGCCTTGCGTGCGTTTCAACACCCGATCCTCCGGAGAAAGGCAGTGGCGTGCTTCAGTGGCTGGTTGAATCAAAGGTACAATGAGAGGCGAGTGGTGCATTGTCCCAGAACGTGTTCATGAACGGAAGGACGAACGATGGAACTAAAGACAGTGAAAATCGAAAAACCAGAAGCGACGAATTTTATCCTCGGTCAGTCGCATTTCATAAAGACCGTGGAAGACATTCACGAAGCGATCGTGCAGACAAATTCGCAGATGAAATTCGGACTGGGGTTCTGCGAATCATCGGGACCGGCGCTCGTTCGATTCACGGGAAACGACCCTGCGCTTGTCGAGCTGGCAAAAAAGAACGCCCTGGCGCTCTCCTGCGGACACAGCTTCATTCTTTTCATGGAGAACGGATTTCCCGTCAACGTCCTTAATATCATCAAGGACATCCCCGAGGTCTGCTCTATTTACTGTGCCACCGCAAACCCGGTTGAAGTAATCGTCGCTGAATCGGAGCAGGGACGCGGTATCATGGGCGTCATTGACGGCATGAAATCGAAGGGGATCGAAACGGAAGCCGACATCAAAGCCAGAAAAGATTTTCTCAGAATGATCGGCTATAAACTCTCATAAATACCGGACACCGGCATATCCATCGACACTCACGACATTCTTCTGAGGTACGTATGAAACATGTTCTCACTCTGCTCCTCGCTGGCATCCTCCTCGCCGGCTGTGCGACAACCAGAACCTACTTTACAGACGCGAAAACCATCGGACCCTACAGCCCCGCAGTGAAGGTCGGCAATTTCCTTTATGTGTCGGGACAGATTGCAATGAAACCGGGAACCACGGAGCTTGCCGGCGACGACATTGAATCCCAGGCGCGGCAGGTTCTCGAAAACGTCAAATCCAACCTCGCAAAAGCCGGATACGAGATGAGCGACGTCGTGCAGTGCACCGTCTACCTGAAGGACATGGCGGATTTTGCGAAGATGAATCAGATCTACAGCAGCTTTTTCCAGCAGGGGCAGTACCCAACCCGCACGACTGTTGAAGTCTCCAATCTGCCGGCAAAGGCACGAATCGAAATCACCGCAGTCGCGTGCAAGTAATCTGCGTACGACGACATAGGGAGCTGCGCCATGAAAAAGATCGTCACGTCTGCACCCCGTCGCCCCATCCACGCACCGCGGGGAACAACACTCAACTGCAAAGGATGGATCCAGGAAGCAGCCCTCCGCCTCCTGATGAATAACCTCGATCCGGAAGTCGCCGAAAAACCTGCCGAGCTCATCGTGTATGGCGGGACGGGAAAAGCCGCCCGCAATTGGGCCTGCTATGACTCGATCGTCTCGTGCCTGAAGAATCTTGAGAACGACGAGACGCTCCTCGTACAATCAGGAAAGCCCGTCGGAATTTTCAAAACTCATGAGAATGCACCGCGTGTCCTGATCAGCAATGCCATGCTTGTCCCCAAGTGGGCAACGTGGGATGAATTCCGGAGACTCGAAGCGCTCGGCCTCACGATGTACGGACAGATGACGGCCGGAAGCTGGATCTACATCGGAAGCCAGGGAATCCTGCAGGGGACGTACGAGACGTTTGCAGCGTGCGGCACACAGCACTTCCACGGATCGCTCGCCGGAAGGTTTCTTCTGACGGCGGGGCTCGGCGGGATGGGAGGAGCCCAGCCCCTCGCGGCCACGATGAACGGTGCAGCGTGTCTTGTTGTCGAGGTCGATCCGGATCGTATCAAGCGAAGGCTGAAGACGAGTTACCTCGACACGATGTCCGACAATCTCGAGGATGCGTTGACTCAGATTCGTGCAGCGAAAGAGAAGAAGCTCCCGCTTTCAGTCGGATTGCTTGGCAATGCGGCGGAGATCATACCAAAAATTGCAGAAGGAAAATTCCTTCCCGACATCGTCACCGATCAAACTTCAGCGCACGACACACTGAACGGTTACGTACCCGCCGGAATGCCCTATGCGAAAGCGCTCGCTCTTCGAAAGAAAGATCCTCGCCAATACGTTGCACTGTCGAAGGCTTCGATCGTTGAACACGTGAAGGGGCTGCTGAAACTCCAGAAGCGCGGGGCGATTGTGTTCGACTACGGCAACAACATCCGCGGCGAAGCGCAGGCAAGCGGCTTGAAGAACGCCTTCGCGATTCCGGGATTTGTTCCCGAATACATCCGGCCGCTGTTTTGTGACGGCAAAGGCCCGTTCCGCTGGGTGGCGCTCTCGGGAGATCCGGAAGATATCTAC
>DATJQB010000283.1:0-4238 GCA_035506075.1 Bacteroidota bacterium
ATCGCGCTGCTTGTCATGACGATTGCCTGCATCAATTTCGTTACGATGGCCATCGGGAGATCGGCGAACCGCTCGAAAGAAGTTGGAGTGCGGAAAGTGCTGGGGGCATTCCGGACACAGCTGATGGGGCAATTCTGGGGCGAAGCGTTTCTCCTGGCAACCGTTGCAATGGGGCTTGGAATCGTACTCGCCGAGCTGTTTCTCCCGACGTTTTGCGATCTCATTGGCAAGCAGCTCGTTCTATCGCTGACCGACCTGGGGCTTGTCTCCGGGCTGGCCGGACTCCTGCTTCTCGTGACCGTTGCTGCCGGCAGCTATCCTGCCGTCGTGTTGTCAAGGTTTGAGCCGGTCGAAGTGCTCAAGGGAAGATTCAGGGTTGGGGGAAAGAACTTCTTCACGAAGGCGCTGGTCGTGCTGCAGTTCGGGCTCTCAATTTTCCTGATTTGTGCTGCCCTGATCCTCACAAATCAGATTCAATTCATGGTGAGTTCGAATCTCGGTTTTCGTCCGGAGCAGGTGGCAATCCTGCCGACGTTTTCGAACGGGGAGAAGGCTGAAATCATCGCCGAGCGGTTCCGGTCCCGGGTGGCGGAGAACCCGGACATTCTTTCGGTATCGGCGACAAGCGGCGCCTTCACGCATGGGTTCGACGTCAACAGTTTTCACTACAACGGCGAGGTAAAGACCGCATTCGTGTATCGTATCGATGCGAAGTATCTTGAGACACTCCAGATCCCGCTGGTTGAGGGTCGAAACCTTGACGAAGGAAGTGCGGACGACCGAGATCACGCCATGATTGTCAATGAGGCATTTCTCCGCGCCCTGGGACTTCCGGTATCGGCAGCCGACAAACCGATCCCCGGGCTTGAGGGAGGTGTCGTCGATAAGATGAATATCGTCGGCGTTGTGAAGGACTTTCACTTCAGATCGCTTCGCGAGGAGATCGGGCCGGCGATCATGTTCATGAAAAAGGACTGGCCGCTGGACGATATCCTCATTCGCGTTGCTCCCGCCAAAATCCCAGCGACGGTTGAATACCTGCGGCATGTTTGGAAAGAGTTGAGCCCGAACACTCCGTTTCAACTAACGTTCATGGATGAGGATTTTCAAAGACTGTACGAAGGAGAGATGAAATGGTCGCGAATTGTGTCGTACTCGACGCTGTTCGCGGTCTTGCTCGCGTCCTTGGGGCTGTTCGGTCTTGCGACCCTGGCTGTCACGAACAGGACGAAAGAGATCGGTATTCGCAAGGTGCTCGGTGCGACGGGAGGAGGGATGATCCGGCTTGTTTCGACTGAGTTCCTTCAGCTCGTTCTCATTGCCAACCTCCTTGCGTGGCCAGCAGCGTATTTCGCCGCATCGAAATTCCTGGAGAACTACGCCTACCACATACAACTGACGCCGTGGTTGTTCCTGCTTGCAGGAGCGGGTGCGGTGGTGATTGCGTTCCTGACGATTGTCGGACAAATCGTGAGGGCGGCTCGTGCGAATCCGGTCGAAGCCTTACGGTACGAATAAGTGGCGAAGACCCCTCCGAAGGAGTCCTTCCCCATGGGGGTCCCTTGGACGGACCTTGGGGTCGAAGCTCTCCGGTACGAATGATGTTCGGGGAATGATTCCAGCGGTCAGTCATCAGCTGTCAGCGAAAGCCGAAAGCTGAATGCTAAGCGCTGAATGCTGAATGCAGCATCGCTTCATTGGCCGCTTCGATCGACGGCCAGATGTTCATATCGCCCGATGGCCCGATAAATCTGGAAAGAGCAGAGGATAAATGTTCAACAACTATCTGAAAATTGCGGCCCGGAGTTTGCTCCGGAATAAACTGTACTCCATCGTTACCATCCTGGGGCTGAGTCTCGGGATGGGCTGCTGCCTCCTCATGCTCGTGCATGTCCAGAATGAACTCTCCTTCGATCGATTCAATCAGAATCACGAGCGCACGTACCGGCTCGTCGCCGAGCGAACGACTGCGAAGGGCATTGCCAACGATGCAACGCTTCCGCCTCCACTGGCTCCATCAATCCTTCGTGACGTTCCGCAAGTCACCCGCGCCGTCCGGTTGTTCACGATGGACAATCCGGTTCCCCTTATTTCAAACGGGGAACGACGGTTTTATGAAAACGGTCTGTACTTCATCGATTCTGGATTTGACGAAGTGTTCTCTGTCTCCACGATCAGCGGCGACCTGAAGCAGGCGCTCATCCGTCCGAACACCGTTGTGATCACAGAGGAAGTTGCACGGCGGTATTTCGGTGCGGATGATCCTCTTGGGAAAGTTCTTTCGCTCAACGGTACGCTCAGCCTGGAGGTGACAGCGGTCATAAAGAGCCTCCCTGCGAATTCCTCGATACGTCCGGAGCTACTCGTGTCGTTCTCCACTCTTCGCAACTGGGTCGGAGAGGCGTTTGTGGAAAGTTGGCAAAACAACACTTGCCAGATCTTCGTTCTGCTCGAACCACACGCCTCATCCGAAGAGGCGGCAAATCGATTGACGGGATCGCTTCGCGCACATCTCGGAGAATCAAGCACGCTCCGAAAAATATTCTTCCAGCCTCTGGATCGTCTCCACCTGTATTCTTATCGTGACTATGCGATCGCGTCGAGCGGAGATATTCAGAGTGTACTGCTTCTTGCAGGGATCGCAACGCTGGTGTTGCTCGTGGCGTGCGTGAACTATGTAAACCTGACGACATCACGGCTCGTCATGAGAGCAAAAGAGGTGGGGGTGAGAAAACTGATCGGAGCGACGAGATCACAGCTCGTTCGTCAGTTTCTCGTCGAGGCGTTCATGACGATTGCGATAGCGCTGGCCGTTGGTCTCGTCGCGGTCGAGATCACTCTCCCCACTCTGCAGGCAGCGTTGGGAGCGTCGTTTGCAACTTCGATGCTCGGGACCTGGCCGTCGTGGATGCTGCCCATCGGGGCGGTCACTGCGATCGGAATGCTCTCGGCCCTCTATCCTGCATCCATCCTGTCGTCCCTCAAACCGCTCGAGAGCGCCAGGGGTTTTGCTCACTCCGGCTCCCGGCGCGCGCTCCTGAGGAAGGGGATGATCGTGTTTCAATTCGCGTTGACAGTCATGCTCATCATCGGGACGTGGACCGTCTACAATCAGGTCGAGTTTGTTCAACGCGCCTCGCTGGGGTTGAACAAAGATGACGTTGTCATCGTACCGATTCGCGACCAGAACCTCCGGAAGAACCCTGAAGCCCTCAAAGCAAGCCTGATGCAGATCGCTTCTGTTCAACACGTCGGTGCTGCGGCCCTCCTGCCGGGAGGACCGGTGGGACGAGCGAGGTATCGGGCGGGAGACAAATCCGCCGAAGGATCGATGTCGATGCTCTGGGTGGATCCGGATTTCATCGGCACGTTAGGACTGACGATGAATGCGGGCCGTCCGTTCACGGCTCAAATCGCCACCGATGCCGCGGAGGCGTTCATCATCAACGAAAAGGCGGCGGCACAACTTGGATGGGCTGATCCCATGAAGGCGGTCGGTGAGCCGTTTGAGTTGGTCGGAGGCAAAAAGGGAACCATTATCGGAGTCGTCAAAGACTTCAACTTCTTCTCATTGCATCGCGGCATTGAGCCGCTCGTAATGCATATCTGGCCCTGGATGAATTACATGCTCATTCGATTTGATCAAGGCCGAAGGACGGAGATCCTTGACAACATCGGCGAGGTCTACAGAAAATTTGACCCGGTCAACCCGTTCACATGGACCTTGCTGAGGGACAACTTTGACCGTTCGTATGATCAGGACAAGCGGCTTGAGGGGACATTCGCCGGGTTTTCTTTGCTTGCGATACTCATAGCATGCTCGGGATTGGTAAGCCTCGCTGCGTTCACTGCTGAGCGGCGAACAAAGGAGATCGGCGTCCGCAAAGTCCTTGGTGCATCGACCTCCGGAATTGTCGCGCTGCTGACACGAGAGTACTTGATTCTTGTCTTACTCGCGAATCTGCTCGCCTGGCCTGTCGCCTATGTCGTCATGAACCGCTGGCTTCAGGATTTTGCATACAGGGTCGATATCGGGGTCGCCACTTTTCTGGTTGCGGGACTCGTTTCAGCGCTTATCGCGATGTTGACGGTGAGCTACCATGCACTCCGAGCCGCAGGCGCGAATCCGGTGGAGGCGCTGCGGTATGAATGATAGTAGCTGTCAGCAGTCAGCTATCAGCTGTCAGCTAACCACGAGAAGCTGAGCGCTGATCGCTGAACGCTGATTGCTGAACGCT
>DATJQB010000284.1:0-4479 GCA_035506075.1 Bacteroidota bacterium
CCGATTTGATTTCCATTGAAAACCCGCGAAATTCGCCAAACAGGGCTATCCTCTCGTGCAACCGGAGTCCTGGACGATTCAGGGGGGTGGTTGAGGAAAGCGTCGGGTACAACGTTCGATACCCTGATCAGGTCACGCCAAGCATCAATGGAACAGCTCCCGAAATGGTTCGTGTACACTTTGACACGACGGGGGCGAACACCCCGTTTGCAACTATGCGATATCCGTCCTCGGCTCTCCTTCTGCGACCGAGGGAACTTCGTATCCAAGTCCATTTCTTCTTAACCAACAAATCGCGGTGTATATCCCGGCGAACGCAACCGAGGGGGATTTGACGATTCACTCAAGCGGAATGGACCTGGCGTACCATGCCCATCAACAACCGACCTCCCGGGCAGGCCAGAGAGTATTTGTCTGGGATGGCAGGACTTCCGACGGCAATGCCGCAAATACCGGCATCTATGTGTTCGTCTTTGGTCTCGGGAACCGGACCGTGACTGGAAAGATTGCGCTTGTGAGGAAATGAGCTATACGTTTTGATTTTGACAAAGAATCGAGGTTGAGATGCGCTCGCAGCTTTTTATTCTGATATTCTTGCTCCTTGTCTCTGTGCGCCCCGCGCTACCCCAGGACACGCACCAGCCGCTGCCCCCCGGAATCGAGTCCTCATGCGCGATGAGGCCTCTTACCGGGGCGTCTCCTTTAGGCACTTATTCAGCCTTTAGCGACAGCCGAATTGACATCACATACTACAAACTCAACCTCCGGCTCGACCCATCTTCGTCACTCCTCAAAGGAATAGTTACCGTCGGCGCACTTTCCCTTTCAGACACACTTGGGATGTTCATGCTCGACCTGTCCGGGGGGATGAAAGTGGACTCGGTGAAAATGGGTCTGCAGCGACTCGCCATCGACCAATTCCTCGCAGGGATTCGTATCCATCTTGACCGCCAGTATCGCAAGGGAGAGTTCTTCAGCGTTGATGTCTACTACGGCGGCGATCCGCAGCCGACCGGATTCGGAAGTTTCGAGTTCAACTCACAGAACGGCGTCCCGTGGGTCTGGTCACTCAGCGAACCCTACGGGGCTCCGGATTGGTGGCCTTGCAAGAACGACAACACCGACAAGGCTGACTCGGCAGATATATGGGTCACAGTTCCTTCAGGCCTTAAGGTGGGTTCAAACGGCCTTCTCGTGGCCGTCAATGACAACGGAGACGGGACGAACACCTACGAATGGTCCGAGCGCTATCCGATTGCCGCTTACCTCATTTCCATCGCAGTTTCAAACTACGCGGTGTTCACCGATTGGTACCGGTACAGTCCCACAGATTCAATGCAAATACTGAACTACGTCCTCCCTCAGGATCTGCAAGGGGCGATCCCCACGTTGCTGGAGGTCAAGGATATGCTCCGCATTTTTTCGGGTCTGTACGGCCCCTACCCCTTCATAAAGGAGAAATACGGTCACTCTGAATTTGGCTGGGGGGGCGCGATGGAGCATCAAACGATGACATCCACGACCAACTTTGTCGAGAACACGCTTGCCCACGAGCTTTCCCACCAGTGGTTCGGCGACATGATCAGCTGCGCCACCTGGCCGAATCTCTGGCTCAACGAGGGTTTTGCAGTCTACAGTGAGGCCCTGTTCCTTGAGAAATACCGAGGCACGAGCGCATACTGGACACACATGAACGGGTTCAAGACGAACGCTTTCAACGCGACGGGTTCGCTTTATGTCCAGGATACGACTACCGTCGCGAATCTCTTTGCCTACAACAGGGTATATGCAAAAGGAGCATGGACACTCCACATGCTCCGACATGTGTTGGGGGATTCGGTCTTTTTCCGGTCAATTCGGACGTATGCCGACGACGCACGGTTTAGATTCAAGTCCGCCACGTCCGATGGGCTGAGGAGCGTTTTTGAAGCAGTTTCGGGAAAGGATCTGGGGTACTTCTTCAACGAGTGGATATACGGGGAAGGCTATCCGATTTACAGTTACAACTGGAATGAGACTCCGGGACAGCACGGATATAACACAACATTGATACTTTCTGAGACTGGGTCGGGCGGGATCACCCCATTTTTCTCGATGCCGGTCGATGTTAGGATTTTTTCCGGGTCATGGGATACGACTACATCCGTGTTTCACGCCTCTTCAGGCCAGTCCTTCGTGTTCAACACGACGCGGATGCCTACCGATCTTCAAATCGACCCCGATGGATGGATATTGGATTATGTTCTCTCACCGTCGACAATTCTGCCGAGCTCATACCGCCTTGAGCAGAACTATCCGAATCCATTCAACCCGGGGACCACAATCGCTTTCTCCCTCCCCCACCGCTCCAGCGTTACGCTGGCTGTGTACGATGCGCTGGGACGGGAAGTGGTTCAAATCCTCAGCGGAACGATGGAAGCCGGAAGCCATTCGGTCCGCTGGGAGGGAATCGATGGCGCCGGGCGACGGGTGGGATCGGGAACCTACTTCTGCCGGCTCACGACCGAGACGTGGACATCAACGGTGAAGATGTTGATGCTCAGGTGACAATTCAGTGGGTAAACCTGCACTAAACAGAGCACGGGCGCTCTCCCAAGCCAACGCCTTCATCAGCACGCCTGCCTTCTGAGGCAGGCGCTCTGCTGTTGAGCTCTTACGCCAGTTCGAGATCCATCCGACAACCGGTCCCGGGAGTACCGCAAAGACCCGGATAGGGCCGCTTACGTCGAGTATCGCCGCTCCCGAGGTTACCTTCGGTGACCAGCTATCTTTATGACAAGAATGGAGATCTTCGTTTCGTGCGGGATGCCGCTCATACAGGACAGGATGCGAACAATACACAGACATCTGGGTCCAACGGATCAGCCGCAACGCTACCGCTTCCGAAGCGGCAAATCGTTCGGCAGGCACTTATTCCGGCCAGCTAGCTTCTGATGTGGCTTAAAGGCGAACGGAGAGGAAGGATGCCTCTCGGCAAAGTCATTTGCCGGTGAGTCGATACACACGGCCACCGTTGTGGTAGGTGGCGCCGTTCACGATGCCCTTTGAGGGGCGATAGAGGCTTGAGATCGAGAGGGTCAAGAGAATAAAAAAGGTATTAGCAGCTGTCAACACTTGAGCTAACAAAGTGTCCAAAATCGAGCTGAAAGTGGGATTTGAACCCACGACCTGCGGTTTACGAAATCGTGGCGATCCCTCCTTTGTCGTGAATGTGAATTGGGTTGGGCATTTTTTCAAAGCCACTGGTATCCAGGAATGAATTTGGATACCACATGATCGGACTCTGGATTACTTATAGACAAACAGAATCTGAGATGCCCATCACCACATCGTCATGTGAGAAGGTGTGACTCGGGATCGAATAGCCGATGCAGTTCAACTGCGACGGCTGCCGCACCGGACGTCGCCGCGAGGCCTGGCTGGGGATCGAGGATCGCTCATCGCAAGAATCACTTTTTTGAATGCATCATAACATTGATCGTAACGCCATTGGGATCGGCCACATGAAACCGGCGAACTCCCCACGGTTCATCGGTTAGTGGATAAATAATGTGAATGCCAAGTGCTACGGCTGTGGCATGGACGGCATCCACCTCAGCGACTTCAATTGACAATGCCAGCTGCGATGGGGGTGGAACTATTGATTGAACTTTTAAGAGATTGATCTGAGCCGTAGCATTGCTTGGCGATACGAGCGTCACTATCCAATCCATATCCATAGCGATCCGAAATCCGAAAAGGCCCGTGTAGAATTTCAAGCTCTCTTCCATACGATTAGTGTTGATGTCTGGGACAACTCTTCTGATGTCCATGGCTCTCCCATTTATTCAATTGACCGCTCGACACAAAGATGAATGCGATATGCCAAATTGTCGCGCTAACCTGCGGGCGGTAAAATATCACAGTGCGGCACTGCTGGACCCTCGTGCCATTGATTTGAAGATAGCGACCTGCTGCTGGAAGGGCAATCAAACCAGCTTCATGCCTCTCATGCTACATACCATTTGTTTCAAGAGAATAGAAGCTCGACCCGGATCCTCAGTGCGCTGGGACTGAGATCGAGAACCTCCGGATTCGCGAGATGATAGGGTTTTTTGCATTTCTAGGCGCCGGCCAAATCCGAGGGATCGGAACGATAGTGGAAAGCTCTCGTGTGACTAATGAAGCATCACCGCAACTAAGGTGACTATTCGCCTGTTGAGAGGTTCATTTCGACGTCATACCAAAGGGTCGACATAGGCATTTGTGACACGGGCTCTCTATTGTGTGCCCTCACGATGGCGTGGTATCGGCCTGCTTTGAGGCCAGATGTAGAAATCTTCGTGATCAATCCCTGGACTGAGGAACTGAGCTTCCAAACCCTTACCGAGAGCCAGGGTGGAAGGTTTCTGCTGATCTCCCAAAGCGGCAACGCTCCGGTTCCTTTGTTGGTCACGAGGATAGTGTCTGCCAGCGTTTGCGGCTTGGCCGTGACAACAG
>DATJQB010000285.1:0-5695 GCA_035506075.1 Bacteroidota bacterium
CGCTATCGACCACGACCACCTGCTGCGCCAACGCGATCGTCAACAACCCGATCGCCGGCGTCAGCACAATGGAATACCAGAAACCCAGCCAGAACCCGTGTCCTTTCTTCCTGTTCCAGAATGCCAGGACGACAGCTGATATTGAATAACAAGAAACCATCGTTACGATGTTCATTGCTCCCCCTACACCATGTGGCTCGTCATTGATTTCGAGAACGATACCCCTCACGTCTACTATACACAGACATGCCACGGGCGTCTCGCCATCATGATACTGCGAACCTTACGACACTTGTGTGATGTAGATCGCACAAATGGTGACTATGCTCCCGATCACAAAGGCCGGAGTGATCGTGTAGTGGAGAAGAAGAAGGGAGAGGATGGTGGCAAAGACAGGCTGTGCGTTTGAAAACACGGCAACGCGGCTGGCTTCGATGCGGCTGAGAGCGTGATACCAGAGAAGATACCCGATGATCGATGTGCCGATGGCAAGATACAATACTCCTCCCCAATCGAGGACGTTCAATCCCGCAAATGGAAATGTGACTGCAGACACAAGGCCGACGGGGAGAAAAATGATCGCCCCCGAAATCATCATTGCCGATGTCGTCCGCAGCGCACCGTACTTCACGATCATCTCTTTGCCGAAGACCGTGAACAGGGTCCAGGCAATCACTGCGATGAGAATGAGAAGATTCCCGAAAGCGTACCCCGATGAAAAGTCGATACCGCGCTCGAAGATCACGATGGATATGCCGGCAAATGCGAGCAAGATTCCAAAAACCTTGAGCGGCCGGATCTGTTCACGGCGGGTGAACAGAGTCAACACGAGGACAAAGACGGGCGTGGCGGCATACAGAAGTGCCCCGTTGGCGGCGGTCGAGAACTTCATGCCGTAAAGATACAGGAACTGGTTCAGTGCAACACCAACGAACCCGAGAAACGCCATCTTCCACCAGTCCCTTCGATCAATCAGAAGCGGACCCGACCGGATGCGCGTTATCCCCCACAACCCGACAGCCGCGATGAGCGTTCGCAGGAACGTCAGGGTCGCTGCATCGATGTCTGCAATGACAACCTTCGCGACGATGTGCGTTCCGCCCGAAATGATCTGCTGAACGATGAGCAAGAGGTAAACGTTTACACGTTTCATGTCTGGTGGCCAATGTACCGATTGGTGCCGTTAAATACCATGGACCGGGAGACCCCAACAGATGCACCGCACCCCTTGCCTCCTGCTGAAATCAGAGTTACCTTTCTTTGAGATTTCGAACGGCTCGGGATCCCGGGTCACAACTTCCTTCATCATCCGGACTATTTCGGCATGAGCTCATCGCATCGCGTTTTTCTCATCGACGGCAACGCCATCGCCTACCGTTCGTACTATGCGTTCATCCAGCGGCCGCTGATGAATGCGAAGGGACAAAACACGAGCGCTGTGTACGGGTTCGTGACGTTCCTGAACCGCATACTTTCCCAGGAATCGCCTGAATATATCGCGGTTGTCTTCGATACCGGCGCGCCGACATTCCGGCACAAGCAGTACAAGGAATACAAGGCAACGCGCCAGAAAATGCCCGAGGATCTTTTCTCCCAGCTCCCGATCATCAAGGATGTCGTTGCCGCGTACAGCATTCCAACCCTCGAGCTGGACGGGTTTGAAGCGGACGACATCATCGGCACGCTGGCAAAGCGCGCGGAGAAAGAAGGGGCTCTCTCCTTCCTCGTCACTCCAGACAAAGACTACATGCAGCTTGTCTCGAAGAAGACAAAAATGTACCGTCCCGGCCGTCAGGGGAACGATGTCGAGATCATCGATATCGAGGGGGTGAAAGCAAAGTTCGGCGTTACACCGGACAAGGTTATCGACGTTCTGGGTCTCATTGGTGACACGTCGGACAACGTTCCCGGCGTCCCCGGGGTCGGTGAAAAAACAGCCATTCCACTGATCCAGAAATACGGATCGATTGAGAATCTCTACAAGCACATTGAAGCAATCGAACAAAAGGGACTCCGACTGAAGCTTGAAACGAACAAGGAGCTTGCCTTCCTGTCGAAGAAACTCGTCACCATCGACACCGAAGTTCCTATCGATGTCGATTTTCATTCTCTGAAAGCTTCCGATCCTGATTTTCCGCGCCTCAAGGCGATGTTTGCGGAACTCGAATTCCGTTCCCTGCTGCAAGCCGTTCCCAAAGCTTCGGCGCCGCGGCAATCCGCACCCCCCGAGATGGACGTTCCTCCACCCGAAGAAGCGCTTTCGAATCTATCAACCGACAAACACTCGTACACACTCATTGCCGACGGAAAAGCGCTCAAACAACTCTGCTCGAAGCTCAGGAAAGCGAAGAGGTTCGTGTTCGACACTGAAACCACGTCCACGAATTCCCTGAATGCGGAGCTCGTTGGACTGTCATTCTCCGTCGAACCGCGCGAGGCATTTTTCGTTTCTGTCCTGCCATCGTCCGACGCGGCCCAGTCTGATCTCTTTGGGAAGGGAAAAACTTCATCGTCGGGTCAGGGCATCCCTCTGAATGAGACCATCGATGCGATCAAGCCTTTGATGGAAGATCGCTCCATCAGGAAGATCGGACACAACATCAAGTATGACATGCTTGTCCTCTCCCAGTACGGGATCTGGACAAGGGGCATCGAATTCGACACGATGATCGCCAGCTACATCCTCCGTGCCGACGGACGGCACAATCTCGACGCGCTGGCGAAGGAGCATCTTCAATACATGAAGGTATCCTACAGCGACCTCACGGGATCGGGGAAAGATCAGAAGCCGCTGCGCGAGGTTGACCTTCAGGATCTCTGCAATTATTCGTGCGAGGATGCCGATTTTACCTACCGGCTCTATGAGTTGCTGCGGCATAGACTCACAGAGCAGAACATGATGAAGCTCTGCGTCGAGATGGAATTCAAACTGATTTCAGTTCTGTCGGCAATGGAATCGACCGGCATCGCGATCGACGTGTCATACCTCAAGAACATGTCGAAAGAGCTGGAACACCTCCTCGACGGACTCATCAAGGACATCCACGGTTTTGCAGGCGTTGAATTCAATATCAACTCCACGCAGCAGCTGGGAGAGATTCTCTTCAATAAACTCAAGCTGCCGACGCAGAAGAAGACAAAGACCGGCTTCTCAACAGACGTGGGAGTGCTCGAAGCGTTGAGGCACGAGCATCCCATCATCGAGAAGCTCCTCGAATACCGTCAGCTTTCGAAGTTGAAGTCCACGTACGTCGACGCGCTCCCGGCGCTTATCAATCCTCGCACAGGACGCGTGCACACGTCGTTCAATCAAACCGTCGCGGCCACCGGGAGGCTCTCCAGCAGCGATCCCAATCTTCAAAACATTCCGATTCGATCCGACATTGGGCGGTCGATTCGCAAGGCGTTCGTCCCAGGCAAGAAGGGCGATCTGATCCTCTCAGCCGATTATTCGCAGATCGAGCTGCGCGTGATGGCGCACATTTCAGGCGATGAGGGGCTGAGCGCAGCGTTCAGGAACCGGGAAGACATCCATGCATCGACTGCGGCGAAAGTCTTTGGTGTGGATCAGAAGGACGTCTCCAAGGACATGCGGCGGAAGGCAAAGGAAGTGAACTTCGGCATCATGTACGGCATTGGTCCGTTCGGGTTGGCCAACAGGCTCGAGATAAGCCAGACCGAAGCGAAGGAAATCATCGCACGATATTTCGAGAGATTCCCCAAGGTCCGGCAATACATCCAGGACACGATCGCGTCAGCCCGATCGACAGGCTATGTCGAGACTCTGATGGGGCGGCGACGATTTCTTCCTGACATCAACAGCGGGAACCAGAACATCCGTCAGAACGCCGAGCGCCAGGCGATCAATATGCCGATCCAGGGAACCGCGGCGGACATGATCAAGCTTGCCATGATTCAGATTGACGCGGCGTTCACGGAGAAGGAGCTTGAATCGCGCATGTTGATCCAGGTTCACGACGAGCTCGTATTCGAAGTGACGAAGAAGGAGGAGAAGGTCGTTCGATCGGTTGTCTCGCAACACATGCAGGAGGCGCTGAAGCTCAGCGTTCCGCTTGAGATAGAGATTGGCGTGGGCAAGAACTGGCTTGAAGCTCACTAACGCAAAAGTCCCGGTGAGATGGCCGGGACTTTTGCTGTGAAGCACACAACGTGCAGAAGATCAGACTTCCATAATTTCCTTTTCCTTCACGGCGAGGAGATTATCGATGTCCTTGATGTACTTGTCTGTCAGTTTCTGCGATTCCAATTCGCCGCGTTTTCTTTCGTCTTCCGAGAAGTGTTCCGCCTTCTCCGATTTCTTCAGATGTTCAATCGCATCCCGCCGCACATTTCTCACAGCCACTTTGCCGTCTTCCCCGAACTTCTTCACAAGTTTTACAAGTTCGCGGCGGCGTTCCTCGTTGAGGGCCGGGATCGGTACGCGGAGGATGTTGCCGTCGTTGACGGGGTTCAACCCGAGGTTCGCGTTGAGAATCGCCTTGTCGATCACCGCAAGCATGTTCTTTTCCCACGGCTGCACCGAGATTGTGTGCACGTCGGGGGTGCTGATGTTGGCAACCTGGTTCAGCGGAACCGGACTGCCGTAGTAGTCTACTTTGATCCCATCGAGCAGCGCCGTGGTAGCCTTCCCTGTTCGCACTTTTACAAGTTCATCGCGCACCACGTCCACCGCCTTCTTCATCCGGTCTTCTGCATTCTTCAGGATTTCCTTGACCATAGGAAGCTCACTATTCGTTCATGATGAGGATTTACAGGAGCGGGGTGTTTCCAATCTATTGATGTTCGTATACTCTTGAGCCGACGTTCTCGCCGAGAATGATCCGGCGGAGATTCCCGGGCGTGTTCATGTTGAAGACAACGATCGGGAGTTTGTTCTCCTTGCACAGCGTGATTGCCGTCAGGTCCATCACCCGGAGATCCTTCTTCAGGACATCGAGATATGTAATCTCCGGATATTTGATTGCAGCGGCGTTCTTCTCAGGATCACTGTCGTAAATACCATCCACCCGCGTTCCCTTGAGGATAACATCAGCTTCGATCTCGATCGCGCGAAGTGCCGCAGCAGTGTCAGTCGTAAAGTACGGATTTCCTGTTCCTGCTGCAAAAATAACGATCCTCCCTTTTTCAAGGTGGCGGATCGCTCGCCGCCGGATAAACGGTTCGGCAATGCGCTCCATGTTAATCGCGGTTTGACACCGTGTAAACAGCCCGTGTCGTTCAAGGGCATTTTGCAGCGCCAGCGCATTGATCACTGTGGCAAGCATTCCCATGTGGTCGCCCGTCACCTTGTCGATGCCATCTTCCGACTGATCGAGACCCCGGTAGATGTTGCCGCCCCCGATGACAATGCCGATCTCAACGCCGAGTTCCTTGATTTCCCTAATCTCTTCGGCAAATGCATTCAGGACCGGTGAACTGATGCCGTAGTCCTTGGTGCCCATCAATGATTCGCCGCTCAGCTTGAGCAGTACGCGTTTGTAGCGAGACTGTGCCATGGTCACTCATAGACGAAAAAAATCCCGAATCGCTTCGGGATTTGTGAGACAAGTTATTTAGTGGACTCGCCAAGATGGAAGCGCTCAAAACGCCGGACTCCGATCTTCTCGCCGACCTTGCCGGTGGCATCAGAGAGGAGGTCCTTGATCGTCTTGCCTGAATCCTTGATAAAGCTCTG
>DATJQB010000286.1:0-8680 GCA_035506075.1 Bacteroidota bacterium
TTTCTCCGGTGAGGTTGTGGAAGGTGGAGGTGGAATCAGGGTGGTGTTGGCTTTTTCAATCTCAGGTGTACCGTTTAAACCGTCCGGGATCGTAAGGCACCGGCCGAGAATGAGAAAGGGGCTGTCCCAGAAGCATCTGGCCGGCCCCTTTCTTTTTTGCCAATGGATATTGAGAGATACTATCTTCTCCCGGTCACGCAACCGGGAATTTGCACTTTTGGATGCCCGTCGGCGATTGAGAGATGCAGTAAAGCGTCAATCTTTCAGAACTCTTGACGATTCTCGTATGACGAATTCGGTCTCGAGCATCACGCGTTCCGGGGGAAGCAGCGTTGCCGATTCGATGTTCCTGATCAGGATCTCTGCAGCCCGCCGGCCGATCTCGCGTTGGGGAGCGCGGATTGTCGTCAAGGGAACAGGATAGATCCTGGCGTAGTAAATGTCGTCGTTCCCTATGATGGAAATGTCTTCCGGGACGCGGATCGAAAGATCCCGCAGTGCTGTCATCACAGCGAGCGCCTGCTGATCGTTGAAACACACGATTGCTGTCGGATAATCTTCCTTCGCCCGGTTCCTGAAATAATCCTTTGTCTTCACGGAACTTTCTTCATCGTGCGATCCGACAGGGACGATCATCTCTTTGTTGAAGACGAGAGTGCTTTCACTGAATGCATGACGGAACCCCTCAATGCGCTCCAGCGTATGGGAAGAATGCGGTGGCCCGGCAAAGTGGACGATGCGCGTGTGACCGCTCTGGATGAGGTACTTCACTGCCTTCTTGATCGCGCGAAGGTTGTCGATGGCAACAACATTTGCCTGGATTCCCTTGACATCCTCCAGGAGCACAAACGGGTAGTTGATCCGCTTCAGCTTGAAAAGGTGCTCAATCTCAGCAGTCCCTTCAAGCGTCGGTGCGATGATGGTGCCTTTGATATCCTTCGCCGAAAAGAGATGCGTCAGCCGTTCTTCGTACTCATGATTATCTGCCGAACTTGTCACAACGACCGAATATCCCTTGGAGTCTGCATACTCATTCGCCCCGGTCGCGATGGATGTGTAGAAGGGGTAGTTGATGTCCTTAATGATCAGTCCGATGCTCTTGTCCTGGCCTCCGTTCTTCAGGTTGCGTGCAACACCCTTCGGACGAAAATTGAGTTCCTTCATGACATCGAGAATCTGATCCCGCGTGCGTGCCTTGACGGTGTCTTTCGCATTGATCACCGCTGAGACAGTTCCTTTTGAAACCCCTGCCTTCTTTGCTACATCTTCAATGGTGATTTTTTTCATTCGATTTCTGATGCCTTCCCTGAGGAGATCATCATTTGAAACGGTTTAATTCTTTATTGAACTAATAAAAGGCTAAAACATGAAACAAGCAATACTGTCAGAAGATCTTAAAAGCCCTGATTTTACTGATTCATTTCGCTCGTTAGCGGATTGAGAAAACGGAATGGGATACTTCATCCTGAAGATCGGCCGGCTTGCTCCACGCAAAAAAAAAAAAAAAGACCAACCGGTCGGAGTAAATAACGTCGACAGCCGATCACCTCGATGTATCTAATGTGAATTCCACTTACAATTCTTCGCCACACCGCTGGTCACAATCGCTGTTGCTGCCAGTCCGCTCGAAGATGATTCCAATCAGCTCTGCGCAGCCTTTTTTGCCCTTGCGTTTCTCTCCCAACTCCATTAATATTGAAACGGTTCAATAGGATTTGAACCTGAGTTGTTTCAAACCGACCTTCCCATCCTCATGGACTTCTCCGTGAAGAAAAACGGCATTCTCCTCATACTGCTTTGGTTTTTCGTGCTCCCGGAAGAAACCCGGGCAGCCATCCGGACTGACGATACGTCCGCGTCTGCAAACAGAGGGGGAGCCTACTTCACAGGGAAGTATCCAAATCTCTTCAAAGAATTGTTGAATAAGAGTGACACGAATGTCCGGTTGCGCATCGAGACAGCGTTCCAGCAGCTGTTCTATGGAAACGATTCCACCGAGCGTGTTTACTATCCGGTCGGCGAAGACATGGCATATGTCGAAGATGTGCTGCACAAGGACGTGCGGACTGAAGGGATGTCCTATGGAATGATGATTGCCGTCCAGCTCGACAAGAAGGCAGAGTTTGACCGGCTTTGGAAATGGACGAAGACATTCATGCAACACAAATCCGGACCACGAAAATCGTACATAGCGTGGCATTGCCGGACGGACGGAGTGATGATCGATTCCGGCACCGCGTCGGACGGTGAGGAATGGTTCGTCACCTGTCTATTCTTCGCCGCGGGGCGCTGGGGAAATACGAGCGGGACCTTCAACTACCGGCGGGAAGCCACAGCAATTTTGGATGCCATGCTCAACAAGGATGATGTGAACGGCGCAGGGGGTATTGTCACAAACCTGTTCGACAAGAAAGAGCACCAGGTTGTCTTTGTCCCGTCTCCGGGCGGATCAGGATTCACAGATCCGTCGTATCATCTGCCACATTTCTATGAGCTCTGGGCCCGATGGGCTGAACACGACAAGTCTTTTTGGTGTGAAGCAGCGCGTACCAGCCGTTCGTTCTTCAAGCGGGCGGCACATCCAGTGACCGGTTTGATGCCCGACTATGCGCGGTTCGACGGGTCGCCGTTCGATCCTTGGAAGAGCGGCACAAACGATTTCAGGTTCGATGCGTGGAGGGTGGGGTCGAACGTGGCTCTGGATTATCTGTGGTTCGCTGCCGATCCGTGGGAAGTCGCCCAATCAAACAAACAACTGGAGTTCTTCAGGTCGAAGGGGGTAACGACGTACGGTCATCTCTTCACACTGGATGGCAAACAACTTGCAGACGATCACAGCGCCGGGCTCGTGGCGATGAACGCCGCCGTCGCCCTCGCATCCACAGATCCCAATCGGGATGAGTTTGTCCAGGAATTATGGAATCGAAAAACGCCCTCGGGTCCCTATCGTTACTATGACGGCTTACTGACGTTGCTGGGCTTGTTGGAAGTCAGCGGCAACTACAGAATTTATGATCCATCGGGCAGTCCCCCGTGTGAATGTCCTGCCTCTTTTCATTAACGGTTCTTTGGATATTGACTGCTCGCCTCTTTTACACTAAAGGAATTGAATGAAAACCTCCCCGAAGGCTGAGCGATCATTTTCCCAACTGCGGTCCGGCCGAATCTCCTCGTCCGTGATTGCGCGTTCATTGCTCATGATGCTCTCGCTGTTAGCCTGGTTTGATAGCCCCATGCGTTGCCAAACGCAGCCCGCAGGCGCATCAACGTTAACAGTGGTGGCGAAGAACATCTCGGGCGCGTTCTGTCTTGCATCGGCGGGCCGTCTTTCTCCTCTCGTTGTCAGCTCCGCCGACTTCCCTGCTGTGCGACGCGCGATCGGCAGTCTCCAGTCGGATCTTCATGCGGTCACAGGCTCACGCGTCAGAGTCTTTGCCGACTCGCTGCCTGCGGCGAAGGAAATTGTTCTCATCGGTACGATCGGACGCAGTCCGCTGATCGACGAACTGATCCACAGTGGACAAGTGGACACGAGCGGCGTTTCGGGCAAATGGGAAGCCTTCCTTCTTCAGGTCCTCGACAAACCTTTCCCGGGAGTAGATCGGGCGTTTGTCATCGCCGGAAGCGACAAACGCGGCACCGTGTACGGGATGTATTATCTGTCCGAAAGCATTGGTGTCTCGCCTTGGTATTGGTGGGCAGACGTGCCTGTCCGACATCGGCCGGAGATCTTCATCACGAAGGGACGACACATTGATGCCCCGGCTGTAAAGTACCGCGGCATTTTCATCAACGATGAGGCTCCGGCGCTCTCAGGATGGGCAAAAGAGAAGTTCGGAGGATTGAACCATCAGTTCTACGAGAAGGTATTCGAACTCATCCTCCGGATGAAGGGAAATTTCCTGTGGCCCGCGATGTGGGGCGAAGCATTCTACGACGACGATGCGCTCAACCCGGAACTTGCCGATGAGTACGGGATTGTCATCGGCACATCTCACCATGAACCAATGATGAGGGCGCACGATGAATGGCGCCGGTACGGAAAGGGGCCGTGGAACTACGAGAAGAATGATTCTGTCCTGAAAGTGTTCTGGCGGAACGGCATCAGTCGCATGGGTACCTACGAAAGCCTTGTCACCATTGGCATGCGCGGTGACGGCGATGAGCCGATGTCGCAAAGCGCCAATATCGATTTGCTGGAAAGGATTGTGAAAGACCAGCGCGTGATCCTGAACGAGGTCACCGGCAAAGACCCGGCGAGAATCCCACAGGTCTGGGCACTCTATAAAGAGGTGCAGGAATACTACGACAAGGGGATGCGTGTTCCGGATGATGTGACACTACTGCTTTGCGATGACAACTGGGGGAACATACGGAAACTCCCGAAACTGTCAGACAAACCGCGGGGGGGCGGGTACGGGATCTATTATCATTTCGACTATGTCGGCGGTCCGAGGAACTACAAGTGGTTGAACACGAACCAGATCTCGCGCGTGTGGGAGCAAATGCACCTCGCGTACAGCTACGGAGTGGACAGGCTCTGGATAGTGAACGTGGGTGACATCAAACCGATGGAATTTCCGATTCAATTTTTCCTCAGCCATGCGTGGAATCCAAATGCATGGACAGCCGACCGTCTACCTGATTTCACAGTTCGCTGGGCGGAAGAACAATTCGGGGCACAGTACGCCAAAGAAATTGCCGACATTCTGGCAAAGTACACACAATATAACTCACGCCGGAAACCCGAGCTTCTTTCCCCCGATACATACAGCCTGGTACATTTCCATGAAGCCGAGACGATCGCGTCGGACTATTCTGCACTCGCCGCGAGCGCGCAGCGGGTTGCAAAACTACTCCCGCCTGCGTACCAGGACGCATACTTCCAGCTTGTGCTCCATCCGGTGCTCGCGTGTTCCAATCTGAACGATCTCTATGTCACAGTGGCAAAGAACAGACTTGCAGCGAGACAGGGACGAGCGACCGCCAACGATCTCGCTGCCCGCGCCAGGAAGCTCTTTGACCAGGATTCTTTGATCAGCTACCGGTACAACCACACTCTCGCCGGCGGTAAGTGGAACCATATGATGGACCAGACGCACATCGGCTATACGTACTGGCAGCAGCCGGACTACAACAGCATGCCGTCTGTAAACGAAATCAGCCTCCCGGACACATCTGCCATGGGAGTGGCAGTGGAAGGATCGACTGGATGGTGGCCCGCGGCGAAGGAGGAGGCAAGACTCCCGGAGTTCAGTCCGTTTGGAATCAAGGTGCATACAATCGACGTGTTCAATCGCGGAAGTCGTCCGTTCAACTACAGCGCCGTTCCCGGCATGCGGTGGGTACACATAGAGCCGGCAAAGGGAGTGATCGCCAAGGAACAGCGGCTGCGCGTCTCGATCGATTGGCACCGAGTACCTTCCGGCAAATCAAACACGCCGGTCACGATCTACGGGCCAAACAAATCCTGTGTCGTCATCAATATTCCGGTCGACAACGATGCCCCGTCGACAATGTCAGGAATAAAGGGATTTGTTGAAAGCGATGGATATATTTCCGCCGAGGCGGAGCACTTCACCAATGCTGTTGGCTCGTCATCGGTTTCATGGTTGTGCATCCCCGGTCTGGGAAGGACGCTTTCCGGAATGACGCCGGTTCCGGTCTCTTCCGAAGTGCAGCACCCAGGTGGAGAAGCACCGCGCCTCGAGTACAACATGTGGTTCAGCTCAAAAGGAGAGGTAAAAGTGAATACGTACCTGTCTCCGACGCTGAATTTTCACAACGGCCCGGGATTGCGATTTGCAGTCTCGTTTGACGGAGAGCAGCCGACGATGATCAACATGCATGCGGGTGAGTCGAACCAGCGATGGGAACAATGGGTCGCGCAGAACATCAACATTCAGACATCCATACATCACATCGCGGAGCCGGGATGGCACACCTTGAAATTCTGGATGGTTGATCCCGGAGTCGTCGTGCAGAAGTTTGTTGTCGAAACGGGCGATCCGCGAAAGAGCTACCTCGGTCCGCCGGAAAGTTTCCGGCTGATATCATCGGGATCAGTGCAATAGCTTCTCGCTAAGGAGATAGATGAATATGATTGCCAGACGCATTCGAGACCTCGTTCATCAATGCGCGTTGCTCGGCCTGATTTTCCTGTCGAGTGCGCCGCTGTATCCACAATCGACGGAGGCCCTCCCGCCTGTTGTGCCGATTGCCGGGACCCAGCTTCTTCATCTGACCTCCTCGATCGTCAATCAAGAGTACGATCTCTATATCAATCTGCCGCGCGGGTACAGCGACACGACAAAGCGATTCCCTGTCATTTATCATCTTGATGCACAATGGGATTTTCCGCTCGTCCAGTCGATCTACGGGCAGCAATACTTCGACGGTTTCCTGCCTGCTGCGATTGTTGTCGGCATTACGTGGGGCGGCATGAATCCAAACCACGACAGCCTGCGCGCAAGGGATCTGACGCCGACCAACTCCCGCCAGCAACCGCAATCGGGGGGCGGACAGAAATTCCTGAAGGCGATCAAGACTGAAGTGATTCCTTTCATCGATTCGAGGTTCCGGACCCTGCCGCAGGACAGGACTCTCATGGGAAGCTCGCTTGGAGGCCTGTTCACCCTGTTCGCCATGTTTCAGGAGCCCGGACTCTTCAACCGGTATGTGCTGACAAGTCCCTCCATAGGATGGGACAATGGGTTTCTCTACAGGCTCGAAAAGGAGTACGCTTCAACTCATTCAAATCTTCAGGCACGGTTGTATGTTGGGATCGGGGGATTCGAAGTGACGAGCCTTGCGGAATTCGACAAATTCATCAGTGTGCTGAAAGCGCGTTCGTACCCCGGCCTGGATATGAATACGCAGGTGATTCAGGGTGTTGGACACTCAGGGGGCAAAGCGGAGGGATACACAAGGGGACTGCAGGCGGTGTTTGCCAAACCAGCGGTAGGCCTGTCGCCCGAGGTCCTGAAGAGCTACATTGGGAAGTACCGTGTGGGGGGGCTGGCCATCATCGAGGCAACGGAAGAGAAAGGCGGAGTAACGATCGTCATGCCCGGAAATCTCAAGATCCCTTTGCTCGCGGAGAGCAAGGATCATTTTTACGTGAAGGGGATGTTCTTGCTTGTCAACTTCACGCGCGGCAAGGAAGGGCAGATCAGCGGGCTTGAGTTGGACATGTATAATGGGAAACAGGTCGCAGAGAGAATAAACTAATCCTCATCGTTTGATCACACAGTTGGCCCGGTCCAGCTTCGAGAATCCGGCCGCGTCATCGGGCTGCACATCGCCATTGATATGATGAACACAATACTTCAGCTTCTTCTCATTGCCTTCGTGAGTATTTCAGTGCCGTCGAACCCTCCGGCGGAAAAATTTTCCAACCCTATTCTCGCGGGCTTTTATCCCGACCCGAGCATTTGCAGGGTCGGCTCCGATTGCTACCTCGTGACATCGACGTTTTCGTATTTTCCGGGGATTCCGATTTTTCACAGCCGGGATCTGGTCCATTGGAAACTGATCGGACACGTGATGAGCCGCCCGGAGCAGCTGAACCTGGATGGCCAGGGAGTTTCACGGGGATTGTTTGCGCCGACAATTCGGTACAACAAGGGGACATTCTACGTCGTCTGCACACAGGTGGACCGGGGCGGCAATTTCATCGTCACAGCTCAGTCGCCCGAGGGACCGTGGTCGAATCCTGTATGGCTGCCTGAGATCAACGGCATCGATCCATCCCCATTTTTCGATGAGGATGGGAAGGGATATATCGTCTACAACAGCATCCCCCCGGACAACAAACCTCTCTACGGTGGTCACCGCACGATTCGAATCCGCGAGCTTGACCTCACTTCGCTGAAGATCGTCGGCGAGGAACACATTCTTGTGAACGGGGGTGTCGACATTCGCAAGAAGCCAGTCTGGATTGAAGCGCCGCACATACTGAAAAAGGATGGAACTTATTTCCTGATCGCTGCAGAGGGTGGCACGGCTGAGCAGCATTCAGAGGTCGTGTTCAGGAGCAACAGCCCGCTTGGACCGTATGTGCCCTGGGAAAAGAATCCCATCCTCACACAGCGCACACTCGATCCGAAGCGTGCATCACCCATCACGTGCACGGGACATGCCGATCTTGTTCAACTTGAAAACGGATCATGGTGGGCGGTCTTCCTGGGCTGCCGTCCGTACAAACCGACGGAGCAAAATTTCTACAACACGGGGAGAGAAACATTTCTCGCCCCAGTCGATTGGTCGGGCGAGTGGCCGATCATCAATCCGGGGAATGAAACGGTGCTTTATCAGTACCCGATGCCGGTGACGACGACGGCAAATCCGGATGTTCTTCCGCACGGCGGCAACTTCGTGACGACGGATCCGTTCGATTCGCGGGACCTCAATCCGGAGTGGGTTTTTCTTCGGACTGTGCGGGAGAAGTGGTACAACCTCGAGGAGAGGCCGGGATGGCTTGCGATACATTTGCGGCCCGAAACGTGTGCTGGTGCTGGCAATCCCGGTTTTATCGCGCATCGTCAGCAGCATGCAGAAGGCTCAGCGAGTGTGAGTATCGACTTTACGCCGAAAGCGGAGTCGGAAAAAGCGGGTTTGCTGATTTTCCAGAACGAATCGCACTTCTACTTTCTCTGCAAGTCGATGAACAAGGGAAGGA
>DATJQB010000287.1:0-12543 GCA_035506075.1 Bacteroidota bacterium
CTGCGTCAGTATATTGCGGTCACAGCCCGCACATCCGGTCGTGATCTCGGGAGCACCATGGAAGAGATCAAAAAAGCCATGGCCGTAAAACTGGTCCTGCCGCGCGGAGTCACCTATGATTTTGGCGGCGTCTACCAGACCCAGCAGGAATCGTTCGTTGGGTTGTTCCTTGTTGCTCTTGCCGCGTTCATGCTTGTGTTTGTCGTTTTGTTGTTTGAGTTTGGCGAGTTTTCCGTTCCAATCTCGATTTTCATCATCAACGTTCTTTCGCTGCTCGGAGTATTTTCCGCTCTCTGGCTGTCAGGAGTTACGTTCAACATCTCAAGCTTTGTCGGTGTCATCATGATTATCGGCATTGTCGCCGAGAACGCGATTTTCGTGATCCATGCCGTGAAAGCATTCGAACGCGACGGCATGTCGCTCGATGAAGCTATCGTGAAAGCAGGACAAGTACGAGCTCGACCAATCCTCATGACGACGCTCGCGGCAGTGTTCGCATTGCTGCCTCTTGCGCTGGGAATTGGGACGGGCGCGCAGATGCAACAATCTCTCGCGATTGCGGTCATCGGCGGATTTTCCGTATCGAGCTTGCTGCTCTTCTTCGGATTGCCCATGGTGTACCGATTGTTAACAAAAAGATAACATCAGGCGGCTCGCTGGGTTCGACGGGTTGTGACCGGACTGTCGTCCCTCAAGCATCATCGCTGCACATTGTAAATTGTCAAGCCAGGCGCATGGTTCATGAGCCTGGCTTTGCTTTCTCTGGTCCCGATCGATTTGCTCGAAGGAGCCGGCGTGCGCGATTCGTGCGGAGCTCCTCGGCACGCACGTGAAACTGCGTTTGAGACTCTCGCCACAAGTTTGTACATTTGTTCGCACGCCAGTATCGTCTTGACCCTTCATCACTCTTCAAATCGCCGATTCAGAACTTCCGGTTCCGGCATACTGCCGTGAACTCAAGAAGCTGAATCGTTGTTAGTATTCCTCTGAGGAGAACGACCGCACACATGTCCTGTACAATTCTAATCGTTGATGATGAGAAGGATATCCTTGAGCTCCTGAAATACAACCTGGAGAAGGATGGATATCACGTTCTGACCGCTCATGATGGCAAGGAGGCCCTCCGACAGGCAAAGCACCATCCGGACCTTGTTGTCCTGGATATCATGATGCCGGAGTTGGATGGATGGGAGGTGTGCAAGGTCTTGCGGAAGGATCCCGCGACTGCCAAGATCCCGATCATCTTTCTGACTGCACGCGACAGCGAAGTGGACGAGGTCGTGGGGCTCGAGCTCGGTGCCGTCGACTACATTACGAAGCCGGTGAAACTTCGCACGTTTCTTGCGCGGGTCAAGCGCGCTGTGAAGGGGAAGGAAGATGATACTGGAGACGGGGTGTCGGGCATACTGACGGTCGGCGCACTTGAGATTCAAATGAACAATTACCTTGTCCGCATCGGCAAACGCGAAATCCGGTTACCCAAAAAGGAATTTGAGCTCCTCCTGTTTCTCGCCCGTCACCCCGACCGCGTCGTTTCACGACAGACCCTTCTGAATGAGATCTGGGGACACGACGTCTACGTTGTCGATCGGACGATAGACGTGCATGTTCGAAAGATACGTGAGAAGCTCGGCGATCTGGCAGAACACATTGAAACCGTCAAGGGTGTCGGTTACCGTTTCAGAAAGGACGATTGATGCGAAGTGTGCGTTCACAGATTGCACTGACATTCATGGGGGCCTCAGCGCTTGTTGTGATTCTGCTGGGGTTTGTGCTGAGCTACGAAATTGAAAAATACTTCTACGATCGGTTGCTTTCCGATCTCCGCACGCACACTGAAGTTATCCTTGCTCTCCTCGAACAATCCTCGAAACGCGGCGAATCCAGGGCCCACGCAGAGGAGGACCTGGCTGCGTTCTCCTCGGCGTCTCACATGCGAATCTCGCTGATTGATTCCTCGGGTGTTGTGGCATACGATTCCTCTGTGCCTGATTCACTTCTGCCGACACTTGAAAATCATGGGAGCAGGGCTGAGGTGCTCGAGGCGCTTCGCTTGGGAACGGGATCAAGCACACGGTCAAGCAAGTCGATTCACCAGGACCTCGTGTACGTGGCCCGAAAAGTGAGCCAACCGTTTGTGCCGCTGGGAATGTTCCCCGCCCTTGAGTTCGTTCGAGTCTCCGTTGATCTTGCCGAAGTGAACGGTGTCATTTACGAGATTCGGTTCAAAATTGGCGTTGCGGCGATCGTCATTCTCGTTGTCGTGCTTCTGGTTAGTCAGTTTGTGTCGAAACGACTTTCGGACCCGCTGATCGAGATCGCCGGCATGGTAAAGGAAATCAAGGCTGGGAATCTCGAGCAGAAACTTCCGGTTCGTTCAAACGATGAGATTGGCAGGCTGGCTGAGCTTATCAATGAGATGACTGGAAAACTGAAGGAAGATATTGAGCAGCTCAAGAAACTCGAGCGTGTCAGGAGCGAGTTTCTTGGAAACGTCTCCCATGAACTTCGGACACCCATTTTTTCATTGAAGGGTTTTATCGAAACGCTTCTCGAAGGGGCAGTCGACGATCCCTCAGTCAACAAGCGATTCCTGGAGAAAGCCTATCACCACGCCAACCGGCTGGATACCCTGTTGACGGATCTGATTGAAATCTCGCGCATCGAATCCGGAGAAATGAAAATGAGCTTCCGGTATGTCGATGCAGTGGCAATCCTGAAGGCCTTGCTGGCAGATTTCTCTGACATCGCCGCCAGGAAAAAACAGAGCATCACGTTGGAGTCTCCCGACCACGAGGTGCTTGTGTATGGCGACAAAGACAGGCTTCGGCAGGCATTGGGTAATATCGTCGACAATGCGATCAAATACAGTCCCGAAGGAGGTGCGATCACGCTTCGTCTTTCCGAGTCGGATCGTCAAGCGACCATTTCCATCGCCGATACGGGGCAGGGAATTGATCAGGAGCACCTTCCGCGAATCTTCGAGCGGTTCTATAGAGTTGACAAGACCAGATCGCGGGAAGTTGGCGGGACCGGATTGGGACTTGCCATTGTGAAGCACATCATCGAAGCCCACGGCAGCAAGATCGTTGTCACAAGCGAGGTCGGGAAGGGAACGACCTTCTCGCTGGACCTGAAAAAGTAGCAAGACCGCCTGACCGTGAACCTAAACTCTTTTCTGCTCGAGCAGGCGCTCAAAAAGCTCAACCTCACCGAAGACTCCATTGCGCAGTTGAAGCTGGTGACCGCGTTAGGAGATGTGAGGGGCACCGGTTTTCCCGCCGAACTATTTGAGCTCAGTGCCCCGATGGTCGTACGCGGGTTGCTCAATTTTAGCATCCTGCAAATGAAAAGAGACTGGGTGTACCCTTTTTGGGTACATCAACAGCTGGATCCGGCCAATCAAAGCTTCATCCCCCGCTCGCAAAATCCACTCCTTATCAACATCACACATCGCAATTGGACTGCACTAGGATCACCTCATGGGCTCCACGAAGCGATCGTTGATCCCCGCGGCCTCGTCACGCCTCTTCCGCGCGAGTGGTCCGTTGACGCGTGGCTCGCGGAAGATGAGGAAGTGCTCTTTCCGTCACTGCTCCCTGAGGCAAGCCAGGAGTTCAACCCTGACGCTCCGCGAATTACAACTTCGGTCGAATGGCGTTCGCTCAGGCTAAGGACCGATGCATTTGTTGCAGCCATTCGAGGGGGAAGGGACGTACTGTTTTGCCAGGCGAGTGCAACGAATATGGCATCGTATGCCCGTCGGGTGCGATTGTGTCTTTCCATCCGTCCGTTTGGTGTTGAAGGGGTCGCCCCCATCGGGAAGATCGAATTCCCTTCTCCTCGCGTTGCTTTTGTTGATGGAACGATCGGGGTGGTCGTCTCAGATACGCCGGATTTTATTGCTGGTGGGAATTCAAAAGGAGGAGATTCGGCCAGGAGGATTGGCGGCCAACAAGCGGGTTCTAACCTTCATGTCATCTCGTGCCCGGAAGGGCTTGCAAACGCCGTCATGGGATTTGATCTGGATCTGCGGGGAAATACCACAAGATCAGTCGCCTACAGCATTGCCCTTGGTCCAAGGAGCGACTTGCGTCGGGTTCCATTGAAGCATTCATGGAGAGTCTCGTTCGCAAAAAGGCTTAAGGCACACGAGCGCGCATGGGAATCCGAGGTGCGAGGGGCACTCGCTCTCGACATTGGCGATGAAAAGCTCCAGAAGCTCTTCGACACATCCCGGTCGACGCTTCTGGAGTTGCATGACGGTGAATTCATCTCACCGGGTCCGTACCTCTATCACCACTTCTGGTTCCGGGATGCGGCCCCGATGTTGCGGGCGCTCGATGTCCTTGGATTTTCCAAACGAGTTCGTTCATCGATAGACGGATTTCACAGGCGTCAGACCGACGAAGGATTCTACAGAGCTCCGGGCGGGGAATGGGACTCGAATGGGGCCGTTCTGTGGCTCGTTCTGCAACATTACCGCTTGTCGCGATCCAATCTCTGGCTCAAACATCTCTATCCTTCGCTCGCCAAAGCAGGGAAATGGATCGTCAGGATGTTGAAGAGCCGCGATTCCGCGCCGGGGTCAATCCCCGGATTAATGCCGCGAAGTCTCAGCGCAGAGCACCTCGGGACCGTTGATCAGTACTACTGGGATTCATTCTGGAGCCTTGCTGGATTGGAAAGTGTTGCAGAAGTTGCCCGCGAAGTCGGATCGACAAAGGACGCCCTGTTCTTCACATCGGCGGCGGAAAGCCTACGTCAGACATTGGTTCAATCCTTCGAAGATGTAGGACAACAACTTGGCACCGCACTCATTCCTTCCACTCCCACAAGGCCATTCGATGAAAGTGCCATCGGGTCAATTGCTTGCCTGTACCCGCTGGATCTCTTCGACAAGGACAATGTATCCGCCGGCAATACGCTCAACGCGCTCATCGATCGATTCTTCGATGCACATGGGTTCTACCACCCGATCATTCATTCAGGATACAACGCATATCTCTCGCTGCAGGCAGCACACGCGCTGCTGAATGCGGGTGAGATCGACCGTGCCTGGAACATTGCCGATGCAGTCATGCGGCTCGCTTCGCCCACCGGCGCCTTTCCGGAAGCGATTCACCCGAGAACCGGGGGAGGCGCGATGGGGGACGGTCATCACGGATGGGCTGCTGCTGAAGTAGTCCTTTTCGTGAGAGACGCTCTTGTCAGGGAGAAGGGGACTACACTTGAAATTTTCCCGGGAGTTGGGAAAAGGCTGATCAGGCGGGGTCAAAATCTCATCGTGCGCAATGCCCAATCTGCGTTTGGAACCGTCGACGTGGCATTGGAATTTCAGACGGATAGTACATTCAGCGTGTCTGTTCGATCCCAATTGTTCCGATCTGCTCCACTTACCTCGTTCACGCTGCACGTCCCATGGTTCCTTCGCAAGGTCATTCCGTCATCACCTGGTCATCTGCTCAGCAGAGAAGACTGCAAAACCGGAACAACAGTGCATCTTTCTCCCGAAGTCTCCTCGGTGCTTTGCTCCATTGCTGACTAACCCGGCTCAGTGCACGGTTACCTCCCTTGTCAGGCTGAGGCAAGTGCAGCCTTCCTGAGCATCTGATTCTCTGGCAGAATCGTCCTAATACCCATCCGATTCATGCGCACCATCGAGGCTCAAGAAGACGAAACGATGGGCGGAGCCCGCATTTGCTCGTACCACATCGAAGTCAGAGCGATCATTTCCCACCCAGATCGAAAATCCATAAGGATGAGTGAGGCGAAGAAGGGGGAGGTCGAGAGCGCTGTCGGATCCGGTGATGAGCGGTTCTGATTCGCCGATCTGGCTGCGCAAGAGGACCGCTTTGCCGGGTCCGATGGGTAATGGGGAGATGAAATCGGTTGTCAGACGATTATCGACAAGTCTGGATTGTATGCCGAACGCATCGGAGGCGGGGATATCGAACCACACGCGAGTGACCTGTTGCACCGAAAAGTGATTGCTCGCCGACAGTACAAGGATCCTGAATCTGTGTTGACGCAGCAGTGCAAGAAACTTTTTCAGTATTGGCCTCGGTCGAGGCACTCTGATCCGGGCCGATCCGTGTCGGATAAACTCCGATTCGCAATTCATCACTGCAGAGGTGGCTCCGGCAATATCCTCCTTGTGCGCTCCCGCCATCGATGAGACGACGGCCTTGTACGCCATGCTCTTGTGCACGCCCAGCATGTGTTGATACTGCTCCCAGCTCAGGCCAACCGTAAGTCGCTCATTGAGAAGAAAACCGAAAACTGCTTCCCCAATGTCCCCTTCGAGCAACGTGCCATCAAGATCAAATGCGGCAATGCGCCTTAGTTCGGTAAGGGAAGAGCGTTCAAGTCTTTCTTCAAGCTCGTTCAGCGACCTCTCCAACAAGTCAAGCATTGGTCAACTTCGCACTAGCTGGAAGTGATCGCAGGTTTACAGGATAGCGCAGATGGCGTAACGGAAGTGCGTAGGAGGGAACCTGATACGGGATCGGGAGCGTGACGGTACGGACGCGTTCCTGATTCGCCTCTATAAGTATTTCGTTGTACTTCAGGAACCGATGGGGGTCGTCGCAAACCGCGCCGGCCCCGTTAAGGAGCGTTATTGAGCCGTGCTGCCAGATGTCGTTGCAGTGAATGTGACCATGCAGGATGTATTTGACGCCTGCCGACTGGAACATTCGAAGCGCCCGTTTTCTCCCTCGCATCCGCATTGTGTTCGATTCCACGCGTTTCCAAAAACTCCCGCCGATGGATTGATCCTGCAGATCGTTGAAGTGATGGTGCATGGCGACAAGCGGAGTACGATTACCCAATTCGCTCTTCAGTGTCGCGTCGGAAAACAGAGAGCGCTGTTGTTCGTCCAGGGCGCCATTTGTTCCAAGTGGATTCTTTCTGATCGACCACGGGGGGATTGAATTCAATCCAATCAGGGCGTATGGCCCGACGTTCTTGAGGAAGGGGAAGGCGGAATCTTCAGCCAGGAACTTCACGCCGTCAAACGTTTCGCTGAAGGTGAGTCGAAAGCGCTCGAGGTTCCGCTGGTAATCCACACTGCGGATATATTGTGGAAAACTCAGGATGTCGACCGCACGATGGGGTCCGCCAAATATGTCATGGTTGCCTGGAACCACGGTGAGGCGCGATGATTCCAGGAATCCGAGTGTCCCAAGAATCTCACGCGCAAGCGTGTAGTCAGTTTCGTTCGCAGTGCTGACGATGTCGCCTGTGATTACGAGATGGTCGCATCCCGACGCCAGAATCGATTTCAGAAGGAGTTTGAATGATTTAAGATGCTCCGGATAGAATTGCCTGCTCAGATGGGGATCTGAAATATGGACGAGGCGAAAATCTCCCCGCGGTCGGTGTGCTGCAGAACATGACCCCGACGGTGGCTCGAGGGTGGTCGGGGCGATGGTTCCGTCAGGCTGCTTGCGCACTTCGGACATGGTGTTCATTGACAACCTGTCTATAACTTGAGAAGAGGTTGGAAAGAATACTGCTCCACGAGAACTTCCGGGCACGTGTCACGGCCCCGGCCGCGAGATTATCGCGAATCGTCTTATGATCGAGCAGGACCGATACCCGATCAGCCATATCTTCTGCGTTGAGCGGAGCCGCGAACAAACCGGATTCTCCTTCCCGTATGATCCCGGTCGCACCACCAACTTTGGCGGCAACCGGCGCCAGTCCCGATGCCATAGCTTCGAGGGTGACCAGACCAAACGTTTCCGTCGTGGAAGGGAAGAGGAAAATGTCAGAAGAGGCGTAGCTCTCTGCAAGTGTCACCCCCGACTGATATCCCAGGAAATGCGCGCCGGGCATCATGGCTTGGAATTCAACGCGTGCATGCCCATCCCCCACGATGACCATCTCGAAATCGGATCTCCGGGCACGGAGGATTCGGTAGGCTTCAGCAAGAACCGCGAGATCTTTTTCCCAGACAAGCCGGCTGACGAAAAGGAGGATCGGCTTGCCATCCGGCGAAAACCGTTCACGCCAGGCCATGGATCGGCGGCCTGGATTGAAGAGATCCAGATCAACTCCGTTGGGAAGGTACTCGAGATGCCTGATGCCATGGAGAGCCAGTTCTTCGAGTATCGGCTCAGTTGGGACAAAGGTCCGATCCACTCGATTGTAGAGATAGCGTGAGATCTTCCAGGTCATTTCTTCGAGAGCTTTCAGGCCATAGTAGCGCGGATATGTCGGAAAGTGTGTGTGGTACGTTGCGACGATTGGAATGCCAAATTGTCCGGCAAACCTCATCGCAGCGAATCCAAGAGTGCAGGGACTGTTAATATGCATGATATCCGGGGCAAAGGAGTGAAGGGACCGGGCAAACATCTGATAGCCGGGAAGAGCTATTCTGTAGTTCTTCTGCAGTGGCAGCACAACCGATGGCACCTTGTGAACGGTAACAATGCGATCTTCAGGGTCAGGCAGTGTCGACGTGAACGCTGCGACCTCATGTCCTTCGGCAAGCGCTGCCTCAAACATCTTAAACATCACTCTGGTAACCCCGTCTTGTCCCCGGCGCAGATTGGCATTGAAATAGGCAATGCGCATGATCCCTCCTTAAGAAAAATGATGCCGTAAGATACACGCCGACTTTATCGAAGTATGACGGGGCTGTTATCCTACTGTAAAGTCGCGGCAGGTCGTTCCTTAACGTCATCAGTTCACTCATACGTGTAAACTCCCAACAGATGCAGGAAACCACGATGCAAGATACGGTGACTTAACAATTCCTTAACATTGGTATAACACGGGGATAATGCACGATATGTAGATTGGTTCGCTGTCAAAAGGGAATTGAAGTTCCATCCTTCGCTTCGCACCGTATGTCTGATCATCCTCAAAAAGAAGAAAAGCCTTTCATGTTCCAGCTTGCAGAATCGTGCTTACCAGAGGACGAATCAAAGACAGAGGAAGAGCCAATGAGCAACCGTCATTTCTTAATTGGACTCTTCGTTGCGTTCTTGTTGGTGATTTTCTCGAGCATGCTCTTACGCGGTTGCTTCCTGTGAGGGGTTTGATTCTGGACTGGAGCAGCAAGAGGCTTTTCTTGTCGCTGTTCACAATTCATTAGTACAGAGGTAATACTGGACTAATGTTCGAATGTTAGATTTGTGATGCTAACAGCGAAAAGGAGCACAGACATGGAAGCGAATGGATACTCAGGCGACAAGATTCTCGGAAAGAACGCTATCGGATCAGCCATCATCGACAATTTGTTCGGTGGAGAGACTGCCGCAGAAGAATGCGGCCCTATTACTGAGTCAGAGTTCAGAATGCTGATGACGATCGTAGCGCTTGCGGCCCTGGCATTTGGGTGCATTGTTCATGGTTGGTGGATTTGACATTCCAATGCCTGCGTCGTGCCGCCTCCCAAGCCTCCGAACCTGCTCTGCAAAAGGTAATCAAGCACAACAACTTCCACATTTAAGGAGATCCAAATGAAGCGATTCTTCTATACCATTTCCCTCCTCCTCGCCTTCGTGCTGGCTGTTGTCGCCCAGGACAAAGGGCCGGCAGGAAAATTCAGCGGCTACATGATTGGAGATTATTATTACAATCTTCAGCGGGACGCCGGTTATGCGGGACTCGCGAACAACGCATCATCATCAGCAGCACCAGGGGGGACGGCAATGCAGAGTTTTCTCCTTCGCCGCGTCTATCTGACCTACGACGACGACATTTCCGAGCAATTCACGACGCGCTTCAGGCTTGAAGCAGACCAGGGGACCGACGTCTTGAATTCCGGCAAGATCGGTGTTTTTGTGAAGGACGCATACCTGCGATGGAAGAACGTGTTTTCGGGAAGCGACCTTATCTTCGGCATCCAGCCCCCGCCGACGTATGATGTGTCGGAAGCCGCCTGGGGATACCGAAGTCTTGAGAAAACAATCATGGACCTTCGCGGCATCTACGGATCCCGTGACGTTGGTCTTGCTCTCAAAGGGAAGCTTGTGGAGAGTGGCATGTTCAATTACTGGGTGATGATTGGCAAGAACGCAGGCAATGCTCCGGCCACAACAAGCAAGTTCAATCGTTATTCTGCGCAACTGCATATCAAGCCGGTCACGAACCTGCAAGCGACGCTGTATTTTGATTATCTTGGAGCCGCCGATAAAGCTGATCCGTTTAACAAGGGTTCATTTGTTGGGAATACCACTTCGACGCTCGCTCTGTTTGTCGGGTATGCAGAGGCAAACAAGTACAACTTTGGTGTTGAAGCTTTTACACAGTCGACGGCAAACGGCTACACCGCACCCGCAGCAACATCATTAAGCTCGCTCACCAAGACGGGCGTCTCCGGCTGGGCCTCCGTGAATCTGACGTCTGATATTGCAGTCGTCGGGCGGTATGACAACTATGATCCCAACACGAACGACGCGGCCAAGGGTGATGTGCGGAACTACATCATCGGCGGTGTCGCGTGGAAGCCGAACAAGAACGTATCGATCATTCCGAACATTTTGTACGAAACATACGAGGCACCGGCGACGGGATCGTCACCAGATGCATCCGTCACTGCCCGCGTCACGTTCTATTACGTGTTCCTCTGATATTAACGTTTACAGAATCCCAAGATTTCCTAAACGCGAAAGGATCATCTCATGCGATTCACAAAAACTCTGCTCCTGGCAGCGGCTGTGTTTGCGGTGGTAGGGTCGGCCCAGTCACAGCTGAAGCTCAATGGCGCCGGAGCTACCTTCCCGTACGTGATCTACTCAAAGTGGTTCGATGTTTACCATGCAAAGACTGGGATCGAGTTCAACTATCAGTCCATTGGAAGTGGTGGGGGAATTAAGCAGGTAACGGAAGGGACAGTGGATTTTGGGGCAACAGACGGCCCTATGAGTCCCGAACAGATGAAGGATCTCGAGACGAAGCAGGGAACACAGATCCTGCACATTCCAACGGTGATGGGCGCTGTTGTCATAACGTACAACGTGCCTGAAATCGGTCCTGGGTTGAAACTGACGCCTGAGATTCTGGCAGGGATTTTCCTCGGCGAGATTACCAAATGGAACGACGAGAAGATCGCCTCCATCAACAAAAACAAATCATTGCCCGACGAAGCAATCGTTGTAGCCCACCGATCTGATGGAAGCGGCACGAGCTTCATCTTCACAGATTATCTGACAAAAGTCAGCAAGGAGTGGGAGACGAAAGTCGGAAAAGGCACGTCGGTCAACTGGCCGGTCGGTCTTGGAGGCAAGGGAAACGAGGGAGTATCAGGCCTTGTAAAGCAGACACCGGGCTCGCTGGGTTACGTCGAGTTGGCGTACGCAGTGAAGAACAATCTGCCGTATGCCTCGATGAAGAACAAGGCGGGAGAATTCGTGGAACCGACGCTGGAATCCGTGACAGCCGCAGCTGCAGGCGCAGCGAAGAACATGCCCGAAGACCTGCGTGTGTCGATTACTGACGCGGAAGGGAAGAAATCCTATCCTATCTCCGGCTTCACGTGGCTGCTTGTGTACAAGCACATGAAGGAGAAGGACAAGGGTGAGGCGCTTGCGAAGTTCCTCAAGTGGGCAATGGGTGAAGGTCAATCATACGCGAAGGACCTCTTGTACGCTCCACTGCCGAAAGAAGTCCTGAAGAAATGTGCTGAAAAGATCGCTGAGATGAGTTACTAGATTCGAAGGAGCGATCCTTCAAACTCAATCACCATCGAAATTTACATTAGCGGAACGAGAGATCCAGGTTGAGCAGCCAAGTACTTCAGACATCGTCACCAATACCAGAATTGACGACATCCCCCAGGCACAATTTGGGGGATGTCGTTTTCAAATACACGACGCTCCTCTTCGCGGTTATTGTTCTTGGCCTGATCGTTCTGATGGGTTTCGAGATGTACGAGGGATCCATGGAATCAATCGCGAAGTTTGGATGGGGTTTCCTGGGATCATCGGTTTGGGATCCGGTCCAGGACACCTACGGGGCGCTCCCGTTCATCTTCGGGACAGTGGTATCCTCCGCGCTGGCTCTTGTCATATCGCTTCCGCTGAGCCTCGGAGTCGCGATATTCCTTTCTGAGCTTGCACCGTCATACCTGGAACGCCCACTTTCATTTCTGATCGAGCTCCTCGCAGGTATTCCAAGCATCGTGTACGGATTGTGGGGCGTATTCGTCCTCGTACCATGGATTCGGACGGCAGTGGAGCCGGCGATTTCAAAAACCGTCGGGTTTCTCCCGATTTTTCACGGAGCACCATACGGCTTCGGGATGCTTGCCGCCGGACTAATTCTCTCGGTGATGGTGCTTCCGATCGTGGCGTCGATTTCAAGAGATGTGCTCAAGTCCGTCCCCCAAACACAGCGTGAAGCTTCTCTTGGGTTGGGGGCAACGAGATGGCAGTCGATCCGCCTGATACTTCGCGACGCGAGATCTGGAATTGTCGGAGCGACACTGCTTGGACTCGGCCGTGCGATTGGAGAAACAATGGCGGTCACGATGGTCATCGGAAACCGGCCGACGATTACTGCCTCGTTGTTCGATCCTGCGTACACGAT
>DATJQB010000288.1:0-16399 GCA_035506075.1 Bacteroidota bacterium
ACGTCGGTGACGATCAATGGCGACCCCATCAATCCCGACGCTGTGTACACGGTGACTGCGAACGAGTCTGTACCAATGATCATGGACCTGCTGGGCATCGCGTACTCCGATCTCAAAGTGCTGCCGGTGACAGAGTTTGAGGCTCTCACGGCGTATGCTACGAAACAGCAGATCCTTGTTCCGAAGATTGAAGGGAGGGTCATCTGTGGATCGTACATGAAGGGCTTTCACACCGTTGCAGCGAACACGAATCATGGAGAAGTAACCGATATGACCATTCCTGCGAAGTTTGCGTTGGAGCAAAACTACCCAAATCCGTTCAATCCCAGCACGACCATCAGGTACTCCGTGCCTGCAGCAGGCAGAGTATCTCTGAAGATCTACAACGTGATTGGGCAGGTGGTCGCGGAATTGGTGTCGGGCGAACAGGGAGCGGGAGCGCATGCGATCGTGTGGAACGCGGCGCAAATGCCGAGCGGGGTGTACCTGATGCGGCTCGAAGCGGCAGGGAATGTTGCTGTTCGGAAACTCCAGCTCCTTAAATAGACTTCCGTTTGAATATTCTCATCTCACAGTGCTCTCCGCGGCGGCCGTACGTCGCGGAGAGTTTCTTTGTCTGACGCATCGATCGGTATCAAAGACCCTCTTGTCAAAATTTTGCGGCAACCACCACCACCGTCTTTGCTGTGGCCAAAACACCCGCTTCAGCATCCATTGCCTCGCAATAGACGACATAGGGACCGATGCGAACGCGCTGCCGGGATTCGTCGAGCCCATCCCAAACAACCGATCCAGTGGAGCCGCTTAGTTCACAGTTGGAGAGTCGGCGCACACATCTCCCCTTCATATCGAAAATGGATATGCGGATCAGCGACGTTGTCAGCGGAAGATGATAATGAACGATACAGAAGTCTTCGAACCCATCGCCGTCGGGAGAGAACGGATTGGGGTCGACCGAGAGAGCGGCGTTCGCAGGAAGGTTGTTCGTAAAGATGCCGTTCACTTTTCCGGGTGTGCCGCCGGCGGCGGCAGAGGAAGAACTCCAGTTACGCCGGTCGTTTGAGGGGAGATCCGGGTTGATGCGCTCAAGGGATCGCCCCCGCGGATCGGAACAATCGGGATGATGCCAGGAGGGAGTATACGACACGCTGTCGATCGTTCGACCGCGCGCATCGTGAAGCACAACGTCGTCTCCGTCGTTGTTCAGGCCGAGGCCTCCGCCTTTGTTCAGCACGAAGAGGTGGATCGATGGGTCGGGGCGTGAGAGGTAGTCGAAGCGGGAGAGGATTGTTGAGTCGGCCGCTATCACAACAAAGTCGTTTGGCTGAATGAGGGCGGAAGAGTTCGTGATGACGAAACTTGAAGTTCCGCTTGTCGTCGGCCGCTGCGAGATTCTCCAGTGACCGATATCCACGGCAATGGTCCCGCGATGATAAAGCTCGATCCATTCGCATTGATCATGCGCGGGATCATACATGATCTCGTTGACGACTATTGTCCGTGGCTCAACGTCAGGTATCTGGAGGCGCGCCGTCACGACAACGTCGTCGATTCGAAGGGTTCCTGTCGGGCCGTTGGGTGCTGCAATGAGCCGCCATCGGAAGCGGACTGCCGGCTGATTCTGAATCGAGGCCGGGATCTCGTCTGAGCAAAGAGTGTAACTCGTGGTCCCTGGGTTGCGAAGGGTGTCGCCGAGGAGAATGGGGAACGTCATACCATCATCAATCGAGGCTTCGACGACGAGCGCTGCATTGTGTGAACTGGAGCGGGCACAATAAAACTCGAGACGATCAGGTGTCTGTCCTGTACAGTCGATAGATGGTGACTCCAACCACTGGGAGACTGTTGCGTTTGTAGAAATTGTGGTGTTCGGTGGAGAGTGGACCGACGAAGCCGTCAAAACAAAATCTCCGGAAGGCAGCCTGTTGGTGGAGGTCAACCATCCGCGGGGAAGCGACGGAACGGCGACCGAATCGAAGTGCTCAGAAAACAGAATGATACTTTCCTGAGCATCGGCAATGCAGCAATGAAGGGCGATGATGGCGCAGACAAGCGGTTTCATGTTGCGGATGTCGGAAGGAAGATTTTGAAACGAAGGGGGCGGCGTCGGTTTCACGCCGCCCCGGGAACAGCGAAGTTGTGAAGGCAGTACGCCTGAACTCAATCACCAAATCGAAGATCTGAAACGCAGCAACACGGCCGGATACTATTCAGGTTTGGCTCTCATCGTGTCCCAAAGCATATAGGCGACGAGGAGCACAAACATACCATAGCCAAGCACGTGACCGCCGAGGGTCTCAGGCCAATCGACGTTCAGCAGGTTGATCCCGCCAAAGCGGAGCAGTGCGCCCACGACGCCAAACAGGGATCCGCCCGCAAGAAATCCCGACGCGATGAGTGTGCCGCGCGAGAATCTGGCAGAATTGACCTTCTCATCCTTGCTTCGGGTTGTGACCCACCAGGCAACCAGTCCGCCGACAAGCAGCGGTGTGTTGAGCTCCTGCGGGATGTACATCCCGAGTGCGAACGCGAGGGGAGGGACCTTCAGGATTACGCAGAGGAGAGAAATGACGGCTCCGGCGAAATAAAGGACCCAGGGGACTGAGGCGTTCGACATCAGAGGCTGGATGACTGCGGCCATCGCGTTCGCCTGAGGTGCAACGAGTGCATTCGGCCCCTTGAAGCCGTCCGTCTGATTGAGAATCATGATGACAACGCCGACGGTTGCAGCAGAGACGAGAGAGCCGAGGAACTTCCAGCTTTCCTGTTTCTTCGGCGTCGACCCGAGCCAGTAGCCGATTTTCAAATCAGTGATGAACGATCCGGCCACCGAGAGCGCTGTGCACACAACGCCGCCGATGATCAGGGCGCTGACCATTCCTTCGGTCCCGCTCAGCCCAATCTGGGTCAGTACCAGAGACGCGAGGATCAGCGTCATCAACGTCATGCCGGAAACCGGGTTCGTGCCAACGATTGCTGTCGCGTTGGCTGCAACCGTTGTGAAGAGGAAGGACATGATGACCACGACGACAAGTGCAACGATGGCCTGGCCGATCGTCGGAACAACACCCAGTGAGAAGAATGCGAAGATGGCGAGAATTGTAATCAGGACCATCAGCACGATAAACTGCATGCTCAAATCCGATTGCCACCTGACGTCTGCTGCCGCTTCAGCTTTTTTCGACTGGAAGATCTCGCGATAGGCGAGCGTGAACGCTCCTCCTATGATCTTCGATGACCGGATAATTCCTATGATGCCCCCCATGGCGATTCCGCCAATGCCGATGTGGCGCACATATGTCCGGAAAATCTCTTCGGCGCTCATCGCACCGATCACTTTCGTCGCTGTCACGCCAAGCGGGATTGCCAGGTTGTGTCCCACCTCGTAAAACAATGGAACAAACACGAACCAGGAAAGGAATGATCCGGCGCAGATGATTGCTGCGTATTTCAGACCGATGATGTATCCCAAACCCGTCACGATGGAGAGAATATCAAGGCGGAACACCACTCTGAACTTGTCTGCCACGTACGCCCCTGCGCCGACGACGCGCGATGTCACCGTTTCGGACCACCACCCGAGTGACGAAACCATGAAGTCATAGGCACCGCCAATAAGTCCGCTTGTGACAAGAACAAGCGCCTGCTTGCCGCCCCGTTCACCAGCCATGAGAATTTCGGTTGTGGCGGTCGCTTCGGGAAAAGGAAGCTTCCCGTGCATGTCTTTCACAAAGTACTTTCGGAATGGGATGAGAAAGAGGATGCCGAGAAACGCACCGAAGGTGGCGGAAAGAAACATCTTGAAAAAATTCGTCGGCAGGTCGAGAATGTAGAGGGCCGGGATTGTGAAGATTGCGCCGGCTACCACCGACCCGGAAGTCGAACCGATCGACTGGATGATGATGTTCTGACCAAGCGCTCCTTTTCGCCGAACAAGAGTTGAGATACCGACGGCGAGGATGGCGATCGGGATTGCCGCTTCCATCACCTGACCGATCTTCAAGCCTGAATATGCAGCGGCAGCCGAAAACAAGACTGCCATCACGAGACCCCAGACCACTGAATACGGGGTTACCTCGGGGATAACGGCAGACGGATCCATGACGGGTACGTAGGCTTCCCCGTCTTTGAGTTCCTTGTATGCGTTTTCCGGGAGCACCCGCGGCGCAGATTGTTGTTCCATAACACCTTCCCTTTTTTACCGTTTTCGGTTTACCGATGACGAGTGAGCGTTGTCCGCCCACCGTTATCTGCTTCGTTCCACCCACACTTGTGCAAGATTCACGACTGTTTCAACAGCTTTTTCCATTCCCCACAAGGATGCCCATTCTGTCGGGCCATGATAGTTATGTCCGCCTGTAAAAATATTCGGAGTTGGCAACCCGTTGGCAGTAAGTTTGGATCCGTCGGTGCCCCCGCGGATGGGAACCCATTTCGGCTCCAGACCTGAACGCTTCGTCGCTTCCCAGAGGCAGTCAAGCACGCGCGGATCTTTTTCGAGTCCCTCACGCATGTTCCTGTACGACTCAATGATCTGAAGTTCGATTTTCGCTTTTGGATGGAGCGGTCGCACTTCGGAGATGATGCGCTCAAGACGCTGTTTCAACAGGTCGAGTCCTTCTGTCTTGAAATCGCGCAGGAGGATTTTCAACACCGACTTGGCTTCTTCTCCCTGAAGCACGTGCGGATGGATGTATGGCTCGTATCCTTCCGTCGTCTCGGGGGCCATGTCCCGCGGCATGCGGGCAATGATGTCGGCAATCACGCGTATCGAGTTCACCATGATCCCCTTCGCGGTGCCGGGGTGAATATTCCGCCCGTGGACTGTAATGACGGCCGAATTCGCGCTGAAGGTCTCCTTGTTCAGCTCGCCGGCAGTATCGCCGTCGACTGTATAAGCAAACTGTGCTCCGAACTTCTGAATATCGAAATATCTTGTCCCCATCCCGACCTCTTCATCGGGTGTGAAACCGACTTTGATGTCACCGTGCAGAAGCTCGGGATGGTCGATCAGATGCTGGACAGCGGTCATGATGATCGCAATGCCGGCCTTATCGTCGGCCCCCAGAAGGGTTGTCCCGTCGCTTGTGATGATTGTTCTGCCGACATCCTTTTTGAGCTCGGGATTTTCCGATTCCCTGATGACCACGGAGGGATCGCCGGGAAGCACGACATCGCCGCCGCGATAATCCCGGATCACTTGCGGTTTCACGTTGGCACCTGATGCGGAAGGGGACGTATCGACGTGCGCCACGAACCCAACCGTCGGGACTTTTCCGAAGGCGTGATGAGAGGAGGGAAGGTTGGCGGGAAGAGTTGCCGTGACGTAACCGTACTTGTCGATCGACGCGTCTTTCAGGCCAAGGTCCTTGAGCTCCTGAACGAGCGGCTTGAGGAGATCAAACTGTTTTGCGGTGCTGGGATATGCCTCGACATCGTCCTGCGATTGCGTATCGATTTTCACGTACCGAAGAAAGCGATCGAGAATTGTCTCTTTCATACACGAGTCCTCTGCTTGAAAATGATGTTGCTGAGTTGTTCTGATTCCTTCTTATTGTCTGCGTCGCCGACAGACGACTACTACCACCGGGCGGTCGTCCAGTACTTCGGCACAAAGAGTTTCATATCGAGCTTGGGGTTTGGCCGATAGTTGGAATATTTTTCCGACATCCGCACTTTTCCGTCTACCATGAAGACCACTTCTGTGGCAAGCCAGCCATTTGCCAGGCGGACGTAATTATTGAATTGCGTATCCCGTGTCGATTTCCCATCGATCCCCGCCGGTTCCAGCAGGCGAACAAACAGGAGGCGCTCTTTATCGATCCAGAATTGTGGTGTGTGCACATCGCCCTGTGGAGCTCCTACAACATAGACCGGCCGGCCCTGGTAGAGTTCCTCGTGAAATACCGAGAGATCAAAGTGGAGTCCCTGGAGTTTCGCCATCGTTTCCTTGGGCTGCAAAAAATAGACGTCGAATCCGAGGAGAAGAAGCGAATGCACAAAGCCTCTTGTTGACGAAAGCTTACCCTCTTTGAAAGCGTAGAGGGAATCGCCGGCGAGCAGCATCCCGCTGCCTCCCAGCGAATCCATGTCAATCCTCATTGTGCTGGGAAACGAAAATGCTTCATACCATGTGCTTACAAGTGTGGTGTCGGGTTTGACTTGGGAGGTCGTTTGCTCGAACGTCAGGGTTTTGTACCACTTCCCGTTGTACCGATCACGCATTGCCGTGATGAGTTGTTCAGACGATCGAATAGGCTGTGCAGAAAGAAGCTGGATGGCCACGAGCGAAAGCAGGAGCAGTTTTCTCATTGCGGCACAAAAAATCTTCTGGAGGGATGGTGTCCGTCGTTGGTGGCTCAATTAAAGGGAAAAACCAGAGAATTCAAAGGGGAAATTGATGGCAAATCGCTGTTACTGTACGCTCCCGGAGAGGAAACGCTCGACGACTTCTGCAAATTGAGCGGGCGCTTCTGCGTGTACCCAATGCCCGGCCTCGATGGTCTCGATTCTCGCAGATGGGAACATGCGATGTATCAAAGGAGTGTCGGTTTCGGTGATGTAGTCCGACCGGTTTCCCCTGACGAAGAGAGTTGGTTTGGGAAATGGAGTGTCGGCCGTGATATCGACCGAAATCTCCGCGTCGCGCCGGGCGATCGTCGACAGATTTGCTTTCCAGATGAACGAACCTGAAGGATCACGCGCAAGGTTCTTCATGAGGAATTGCCGGACCGCCCTGTCGGGAATGGATTGGGACAATGTCTCGTCGATGTCCTGTCGTGACGTGTATCGCGAGAGATCGACGGACATCAGCGCGTGAACCAGCTCGTCGTGCAGAGGTTTGTACGATCGTGGTGCGATATCAACAACGATCAGTTTCCCGACCCGATCAGGATGCTGCAGAGCGAGCGTCATGGCCACTTTTCCTCCCATCGAATGCCCGAGGACGAATGAAGTTGATACATGCTGGTCATCCAGAAGCTCGAGCACATCTTCCGCCATCTCATTATACGATAAGTGATCGGAATGCGGAGATCTTCCGTGGTTACGAAGATCTGCCGCGAGCACCCTGTACGATGAAGCGAAGCGTCTGCTGAGTGTGTGCCAGTTGTCGAGTGTGCCGAGGAGTCCGTGGAGGATGACAAGCGCGGGGCCAGATCCGTATTCCTGGAAGAAGAGTTTCATCGCTGGGTGAAGAGGATTGCTTTAGTTGGACAAGGCGCGAAGAGTAAATTTTGGAATGGTGACACGAAAGAGCTCGCCGCTTTCTCGTTGCATCAGATACGTTCCTTCCATACTTCCTTCCAGCGTTTCGAGGATGCAATAGCTGTTGTACTCATGAAAGTCCCCGGGGCGTATCGTCGGCTGTTTTCCGACGACCCCTTCTCCCTCAACTTCCTCGATGCGTCCGCTTGAATGGCTGATGAACCAGTGCCGGCGCAGCAGCTGCACACTCTGTGTGCTGTTGTTCTCGATGCGAATGAAATACGCAAAGATGAATTTCCGCTGCATGGCATCCGACTGGCCGTCCAGGAATACCGGCCGAACAGTGATGCGGATTCCTTCAGTCGTTGCTGTGTATGTGCTCATCGCCTTGTGTTCTCTGTGTCATTCAAAAATACAACCAAACACACGCAGCCTCAAGCTGATCTAAAACTCGAATCGCTCACCGTTTCTGAGGATATGAACACGGCTGAGAAGCCCTCGCCGTTCCGCCTCGACACGGAGCATCGCAGGGGGTTCAGACATCGGTTCATCGCTGATCCAAAACGTTCCCCAATGAAACGGAACCATGTGCCCGGCATTGAGATCTTCGAATGCCTGAAGGGCGGTCGCGGGGTGCAGGTGAAGATTCTTGAACCATTTCTCGGGTTTGTACGCACCGATCGGAAGCAGGGCCACATCGATCCTGAACCGGGTGCCTATGTCCCTGAAGAAGTCCGCATATGCCGTGTCGCCGGAGAAGTACACCGTACGCCCATTCGCTTCAACAACAAAACCCGCACAAGCGTTCGTTGCGGGATCACCCGGCTTTCGCTTGCTCACATGTTTGGCGGGAACAGAGGTGATCCGGATTCCCGGCTTGTTGAACGACTGCCACGGATCGAGCTCAACAACGTTGCTGAATCCCGCCATCGTGCAATATGGTCCGACCCTTGTAGGAACAACGATGTCCGTGTCGCTCCGTTGACGCAGACGGCGCAGCGTTCTCAAATTCAGGTGATCGTAGTCGGTGTGTGATACGAGAATCGTGTTGATGGGAGGCAGATCGCGAAACGGTATGCCCGCCTTCTGGAGACGTGGAAACAGGAACGCAATTGTCCAGGAATAGACGGGATCGGTCAGGATATTCAGCTCTCCCAGCTGAATCAGCAGGGAAGCGTGGTTGATAAGCGTAATTGCGTTCGTCATATCGTGATGAAATTGTAACGAATAGTGCGACTGGAATCAATTCTCCTTGAGCAGTCGTGGGATATTCTGCCGATTGAATGGCATCTGATTTTGTTGGATATTTCATTGCTTGTTTGAAATCAGTTCTGTCATTCGTTCGCGGGGAGGTACCGTTCTGGAATCATATGATGTCATTGTAGTTGGGGCCGGTGCAGCGGGACTAATGTGCGCCATCGAGGCCGGGAAGCGGGGACGGTCGGTGCTTGTCCTGGAGCACAATCAACGGGTCGGAGAGAAGATACTGATCTCGGGGGGCGGGAGATGCAATTTCACAAATCTGGAGGTGGATTCGTCAAGCTATCTTTCTGAAAATCCTCATTTCTGCAAATCCGCGTTGGGACGGTTTAGACCGTCCTTTTTCATAGATCTCTTGGAAAAACACGCTATTTCGTACCACGAGAAAAAACTCGGCCAACTGTTTTGCAACGAAAAATCGAGTCAGATAATTGACATGCTTCTGAAAGAATGCCAAGAGGCTGACGTCCGAATTATCGTAAACTGCAAACCAACCGAAGTTACGAAACAAGACCGCTTCCAGGTTTCCACTACCGCCGGCAACTTCGACTCAGGTTCAGTGGTGATCGCAACCGGAGGACTCTCCATCCCGCAACTCGGCGCTTCAAACTTCGCATTTACACTCGCTCGCCAATTTGACCTGCGCGTGACAAGACTCAGACCCGGCCTTGTGCCGTTGACATTCGCCCCGGAAGATCTCCGATTCTTCGGAACGCTGGCCGGAATCTCGGTCGACGCAGTTGTCTCAACCGGCGGCGCGTCGTTCCGCGAAAATATCCTGTTTACTCACAGGGGACTTAGCGGACCGGGAATTCTCCAGGCCTCCTCCTACTGGTCGGAGGGAGAAAAACTCTCGATCGACCTTCTTCCGGATCGAAACGCCGCCGATTTGCTCATCGCCGATCACCGGTCCACGCGTGAACTGTCAACAGTGCTGGATCAGTATTTGCCCCGGCGCCTTGCCGTTGAATGGTGCGATCGCCTCGGCGGATCCAAACCGATGCAGCGCTACACGAGAAAAGAGCTGGAAGAAATTGCGCTCGGACTTCACAACTGGGGGATTGTTCCGAGCGGCACGGAGGGATTCGGTAAGGCCGAGGTTACCGTCGGAGGTATCGATACGCGTGAGCTCTCATCCAAGACGATGGAATCGCAAAAATGTCCGGGACTCTTCTTCGTCGGAGAATGCGTCGATGTCACCGGCTGGCTTGGCGGATACAACTTCCACTGGGCCTGGGCCTCCGGCTGGGTGGCAGGACAATATGCGTGACCGTTTGAACCGGGATTGACGATGCTCAATACTTCGGCGTTATGCCCATGTTGTAGAAGATGAAGGAGTAAATGTCCGCTGTCTCTTCAAGTGCCTTCGTTGTGCTGCTTGCGCCGTGCCCCGATTTCGTTTGAATTCTGATCAGGATCGGATTTTCCCCCTTCGATGTTCCCTGAAGCGTCGCCGCATACTTGAATGAATGTGCCGGGACAACCCTGTCGTCGTGGTCCGCCGTTGTAATCATCGTCGCTGGATACTTCAACCCCTCCCTGATGTTGTGCAGCGGCGAGTACTTGTAGATCGCCGCGAACTCCACCTCATCGTCGCTCGAACCATAGTCAGGTTTCCAGTTCCAGCCGATCGTAAACTTGTGATAGCGGAGCATGTCCATCACACCCACCTGCGGAATGGCGACTCGGAACAGCTCGGGCCGTTGATTCATGACCGCCCCAACGAGCAATCCGCCGTTCGATCCTCCCTGTATCGCCAGCTTTGACGGCGTCGTGTACATGTTTGCAATGAGGTACTCCGCCGCGGCAATGAAATCATCAAACACGTTTTGCTTCTTCAGCTTGATCCCGCCCTGGTGCCATCGCTCCCCATACTCTCCCCCTCCGCGCAAGTTTGCCGAGGCATACACGAAACCCTGCTCAAGCAGTCCAAGCCTGGTCGGACTGAAGCCCGGCGTCGTTGAAATGTTGAATCCGCCGTACCCGTATAACAATGCCGGATTGTTTCCGTTGAGTGCGAGCCCTTTCTTGTACACAATGAACATCGGGATCTTCGTTCCGTCCTTGCTCTTGTAGAAGACCTGCTTCGTTACATAGTCCGAGGGTTTGAAATTTGGGATTTCAGGAGACCGGAAGATCGAGCTCCTGCTTGATGGAATATCGTACTTGTAGATGGTCGGAGGGAATGTGAATGATGTAAACGTGTAGAACGTGAATGTATCGGTCATCTCGCCGCCGAATCCTCCGGCAATACCAAGCGCCGGCAGCTTGATTTCATGTTCGAGCTTCCCGCTGAGGTTGTAAACATAGACCCGCGTCGATACATCCTTGAGGTAGCTTACAATGAGTTTGCCACCAACGGTGCCGACGCCCTGGAGAGGCTCCGGCTTTTCAGGAAGGATGGTTTTCCAGTTCTTCATCTCGGGATGCAGCGGGTCGACGAGAACGAGCTTTCCGTTCGGTGCGTGCTCATTTGTCCTGATGAGTAGTTTGTCACCGATGTTGTCGACGATGTTGAAATTGAAATCTCCAATCTCGGCCACGATGGGCTGAAATGTCTTCGTTCCCTTGCTCAAATCCCGATAAAAGAGAGCATTGCCTTCCTTCCCCTTTCCGCGCTCCGAAATCGAAAGGAGAGCATACCGTTGATCGTCAGTCGTGCTGACGAAATTGAATCGTTCGGGATTCGCCGGGTCCTCGTACACGAGCTCGTCGGCGGATTGTGGCGTACCGACGTTGTGATAGTACACTTTCTGATTCACATTCTTCGAGGACAGTTCTTTCCCTTTCTCGGGTGCATCGTAACGGCTGTAGAAAAAGCCCTCACCGAGCCATGCCGCGCCGGATGCCTTGATCCAGCGGAGCGTGTCGGGAAAATACGTCTTTGTCGCAATAGTCATGACGAGATAGTCCTGCCAATCCGATCCGCTCTTCGAAATGCCGACGACTGCCAGCTTCCCGTCGCGCGTCAGTGAGAATGTCCCAAGCCTGGATGTGCCGTCTGCTGAGAGGGCGTTTGGATCGATCAGGATTTCCGGAGTCCCGGCAAGACCTTTCTGAACGTAGAGAACACTCTGATTCTGAAGTCCATCGTTCTTGTAGAAGAAGTACAGATCCTTCCTGTGAAAGGGAGCGGTGTACTTTGGATAGTTGTAGAGTTTCTCGAGCCGATCCTTCACCTGCTGGCGAAAGGGAATGCTCCCGAGATAACCGAACGTGACTTTGTTCTCAGCCTCCACCCATTGTGCCGTCTCCGGTGAGTTGTCGTCTTCGAGCCATCGGTACGGATCGGCGACTTTCACCCCGAAGTACGTGTCGACCTGATCGACCCTTCTTGTGTGTGGATACTGGATGCGCTGTGCGAATGCTGTTGATTGCATCATCAGCGAAATCGTGACGACAATCATCGTCGCGGGAATGCAGAACCTGGGGGATTTCATGAGAGAGGGTCCTTGATTGAATATTCAATTCACAAGAACACTCGATCCAATCTGACGCTGGGAGGTCGAATCGTACACACGTCAATATATCCAAAAATGGAGGAGCTGGCAACCCAGAGGAATGAACTGCCGGGAGCGGAGGCTGGGCCGATACAGATCAGTTATTCGTAGCGCAGCGATTCGACAGGATCGACGCTGGCTGCTTTGCGCGCGGGGAAGAAGCCGGCAAGGAGGCCTATGACCGCCAGCACCCCGGTGGTCATGAGCATCGTCGTCGCCGAGAGGACCGGACGACCGAGGAACTGCATTGCACTGAATTGATCGCCGGCAGGAATCATGCGCACAGCGGTGATCACGGCGAATGAGAACAGCATGCCGACGCTTCCGCCTATGAAGGCCAGAAGAAGGGCTTCGAAAATAAATTGTGCGAGTATGTACGAGCGTTTCGCGCCAACCGCCATCTTGATGCCGATCTCGCGCGTCCGTTCTTTCACAACGACATACATCACGTTGGCCACGCCGACACCGGCGATGAGCAGCGTGAGAAATCCGACTGAGAACAGGAAAATTGAAACTCCCAATCCGATCTTCCGGCTGATCTTCTCTCCTTCAATGAAATCCCAGATGCCAATAGCCCGTTCGTCGGTTGGATCAAACTTGTATTTGCTCCCCAACACTCTGAAGATTTCACTTTTGACCCGCTCCTGCTGGCTTGGATCGGACGGGTGGACGAGTATGGAATTGACATAGATGTTCCCGTAGGAGGTCCTGAAGGTGCTGTACGGAATGATCGCCCGGCGCACGTCGGGACCATTATTCATCGAGGTCTGGATCTTCGTCTGCATCACGCCAACGACCACGAACGGCACATCGTCGATGAGAATCGACTTGCCGACAGGTTCTTCATCTTTGAAGATATCCCCCGCAATCTCGGGCCCAAGGAACAACACGCGCCGCTGATCGACGACATCAACCTGGTTGAGAAAACGCCCTTTGGCGCTCGGAAACATCCTTCGCATGTCCTCAAACAGCGGGTTAACTCCTTCACACTCGGTCGTGATCGTAAACTTGCCGTAGCTCAGCGTGACATTTCTTCGATACTGGGGGGAAACCATGTCGATCGCGGGGATTGCGCGTACGAGAAGGTCGGCGTCTTCTTCCACCATCCGCACGCGCCTTCCTTTCGGCAGTCCTTCGTAGACGATCCCCGTCTCTCCGCCATAGAGGATCATGATCCTGTCGCCGGCGTTGAGAAGTCCCTTCATCATCTGGTCGCCGAGCCCTTCGCCAAACGACAACAGGAGCACAACCGCAACCGTCCCCCAGGTAATTGCGACAAGGGTCAGGATCGCCCGGGTACGGTGGGACTTGAGGTCCTGGATGAAGTCACGAAGGAGTTCGAAATACATGATCAGTCTTTGATTGTCGTTTGCCTAAACCATGGAGCCCGGAATCAGCGGGTGAGTCGTGCGTTATCTATGTCCGCAAGCACTCAACGACGTTCAGGTTAGCCGCACGCCGGGCCGGCATGAGTCCCGCGAACAACCCGATGATACAGAGCATGATAACGGTGGCGAGAGCGACTTCAACAGAAAACTCCGGCGTTCCCACAAACTCCTTGATCGGAACATATTGGAGCGCCTGAATAATGCCGATGGCAATCAGGAACCCGATCATCGAGCCGATGCCGACAATGAAGAACGTCTCCATGAAGAACTGGAACAAGATGTTGGACTTCTTTGCCCCGACCGCCCGCTTGACACCGATCTCCTTGATGCGTTCCTGCACAACGATGAACATGATGTTCGCCACCCCGATGCCGGCGACGCCAAGAGTGAAGCTTCCGATCAAGCCCATGAAAATGTTGAAGCCAAGGAAGAAGTAGAAGATGAACTTGTCAAAGCTCGTGGTGTCCCAGATCCACACCGCATCCTTGTCTGTGGGATCAAATTTGTACCGTTTCCCCAGCACCTGCCTCACCTGATCGCTGATTTCCTCCCCCTGCCGCGGATCTCGAACCTGGTAAATAATGTTGTTGAGGTAGATGGTTCCAAAGATCGACGAATGGGTGGAGGCGGGAATGAAGATCCGGTCCTGGTCACGTGAGTTGTACGAGGAGTTTTGGGTCTTCTTCTGCATCACACCGATGACCATGAAGGGGACCTGGCCAACATAAATAGTCCTTCCCACGGCCTCACTCTGCCCGAACAGGAAGTCCTTGACCTTGTTGCCGATGAACGCAACGCGCTTTCGCTGCTGGAGGTCAACATCGTCGATGAACCTGCCGCCGGCTTCGGGAATGATGTTCCGCATATCCGCATACACAGGATAAATCCCCGAGATGAGCGGGGTCAGAATGTTCTCGCCCACACGTGTCGGCGTCCGCTTGCCGAACTCCGGACTGGCTGCCTTGATTCCCGGGATCTGGCTCGCCAAGAGCTTCGCGTCGTCCTCGATGAAACTCATCGGCCGGCCTGTGCCGAAGCCTTCCCATGCCTTTGTCGTCTTGCCGGGAAACATGATTGCGATGCTTTCGCCAATGCCGTGCATGTTGATGGACATCTGCTTCTTGAAGCCGACACCGAACGCAATAAGCACGATGATCGTGACGGTCCCCCACACGATGCCGAACATCGTCAGGAACGCACGCAGCTTCTGCGCCCGAAGGTCGAGGAAAAATTCTGAAATGATTGTTCCAAGGTGGTTCATGCACAATCCTGGTTGTCAGCGGTCAGCCTTCAGCTATCAATAGTTGTTTTTGCTCATAGCTGACAGCTGATTGCTGAGAGCTCTTAGTCGATCTTCTTCACCGGCTTCTCGTACACTTCATCCCCTTCCTTCAATCCCGAGACGACTTCGATACTGATCGCATCGCTCAGCCCGGTCTTGATGAGTTTTTCCTGGTCTTTTCCCTGGCCGACCGGAATCTTGACAAACGACGAGTCATTTCGGAATGTCACCACGCGTTCGGGGATTGTGAGCACATTCATCTTCCGTTGGATGATAATATTGGCATTTGCGGAGTATCCCGCACGCAGCGATGTGTTTCTCGCTCCGGGGATAAGGATCTCAATTGGAAAGACGGTGGCGTTGTCCTTCTTGTCCGCCTTCAGCCAGATCTTTCTCAGGGTTCCCTTGACGGTGTCGGCGGGCAGAGCGCCTACCTTGATCTCAACGTCCATTCCCTCCTTCATCTTGCCGACATCGATCTCATCAACAGTCCCCTTGAAGAGCAACCGATCCATGTTCGCCATCTTCATGAGCGCCGTTCCCTCCATGTAGGAAGTTTGCGGCGTGACGGGATCTCCAACTTCAATGGCGCGGTTGAGTACAAATCCGTCGATCGGGGCTTTTACGATCGATTCAATTTCGGTGTCGCCGATCTTTACCTTGCCGCTTTCCATCAGGGCGACGTGTTCATTCGCGATCTTCAGCCGAAGCTCAGCTCCATCATACTGTCTCAAAAAGTCCTCGTAGTCTTTGTCCGAGATGAGCTTGTTCTTGATCATGATGTCCTGGCGTGCGCGATCCTTCTTCAGGTTGTCGACATCAACCTGCGCGAGCTGTGCCTGGCGCTTTGCGTCGGCAAGCTCGAGCGGTGTGGGGTCAGGCTTCACCTCGACGAGAGGTTGACCCGCCTTCACGAACTGTCCGACGTCCACGAAGATATGCTTGACCACTCCGGACACCTTGGCCTTGACGGAGATTTCGATCTCCGGCTCAATCGTTCCGACGGCGAGCGCCTTGTCGATAATTGTTCCTGTCTTGACCTTCACGACGGGCAGTTGATCGTCCTTCGTCGACTTGGAGGTGCCAAAAAACAAAAAGGCTGCGCCGGCAAGGACAACGACAACGATGGAAGAAAAGACGATTTTCTTTTTCATAAGCGCCTCAAGGTGATTCGGAAACTGAAAAGGGGGGAAGCAGGTGTCGCCCCTTCTGATACGCCGACGTAGTTCAAATGTTACGGGAGGGCTGTCAAATATAGGCCGATTCGAGGGGCCGCGATGATACGTTCATTAGACTTCTATGAGATGAAAAAGGTTGCAGTCTGAGAAGCGTGCGTTGGCAAGGTTCCAGACAGCTTCACCGGGCACTGATTGGGGACCTGCGGAACGGTACTGTCAGAGTCATTTCAAACCGGGGGTGTTGAGTCCACATGGACATGTCTGCCTCTACTTTCTTCCAGCTTTGGGTGTTAACTTCCGCTAGTTTCATGTTCCTTCCTGTAGCACCGTATGATCCACCAGACGCCCAGTGATACAGATCTCGTGCGGCAATTGCGTTCAGGTTCTCGTGACGCTTTCGAGGAGCTATACCTGCGCCATAAGGACGCTCTTTATGATTATTGCAGCCGATTGCTCCGAAACAACGCTCAGGCCGAAGATGTCGTTCACGATTCATTCCTGACCCTCTGGAAAGAAGCGGCAGCGCTGAACGACCCTGCTGCCTTTCGGTCATGGATCTTCAGCATCGCCAGGCACAGAGCTCTC
>DATJQB010000289.1:0-3543 GCA_035506075.1 Bacteroidota bacterium
CTCCTTTGGCTTGGGTTGTCATGGGGCCAGGCTCTCGAAGAGAAAAGCCCAAGCAGAATGAGCCTCGAGGGCCAAGATTCGAGGCGATCGCCTCCTATGCTCGACCTTGCAGTTCCGGTCAAGACTGATAATCAAGCGCGAATTTTCAGGGTGTACAAGAATCCCATTAGGGCTACACAAGATCGCCAATCGATTTCTGGAAGAACTCGATTGGCATTTCGGAATCAGAGGGACAATGAGGAAGGAGGTAATGATACATGATGGTGAACGCAAACCGCACTCCGTCGACGAGGAGGGCGTCTTCCTTGTCTTCGTTCCTGAGGGAAGTGTGTGACAATACGAAGATACAGAAAAGACCGGCACCTGATCGATGCCTGAAGGAGGAAGCAGTCGGGGCCAGAACAGGCGCCGGACAAGGATGCAGATCGATGCCCAGGCGCCCAGTCTGATCGGCCCTCTTGCTATCTTCCCCTTCCTCTTCCCGGTCTGCGTGTGATCACGCCGGATGTCCAGGTATCGTTGTCGGGATTCACATCCGGAAGGACACGTTCGGGATCGAGCGTGACGGATTCAACCATGCCCGTGGATGGGTATTTGAAAGTCCATTCTCCCCCTCGCGCCCAGATCTCCACCGGGAGGTTCACTCTTCCCTTCTTACCGCTTGATTCCTTCACTTCCACTGTCACAGGCATCACCATTTTTTCATTGTTTGTGATGGTGATGAGAACCCCTTTGGCCGGATCGTTGTCGACGTATTTGACGTCCTTGACCGCCTGATCCAATTTCCAATTCTCCATGAACCACGATTTCCAGAACCAGTTCAAATCCTCTCCCGACGCATCGTTCATCGACCGGAAAAAGTCACCCGGTTGGGGATGTCTGAACGCCCAGCGCTTGATATACTCCCGGAAGGCATAGTCAAATCGTTCGGGACCGAGAACGTACTCCCGCAGCATCACGAGTCCGACTGACGGTTTGTAGTAGGCAAGGTTGCCAAGATCATTCCTCGGCATCGCATCTGCGTACGTGTAGATCGGGAAGACGCTTGGACGCATCATCAACGGAGCGAATCGCCGCGCAGAGTCGCGCTCTGATTTATATTCCCCGTTGTTGAAATTTCTCGTTGAGTAAATGTTGATGAACGTGTTGAACCCTTCGTCCATCCAGGGATACTCGCGTTCGTTCGACCCGACGACCATGGGGAACCAGGTATGGCCGATCTCGTGTGTTACAACGCCCCAGAGGTCGCCGGTGCGGCTACGCCAGCTGCAGAACACAATGCCGGGATACTCCATCCCGCCGACAAATCCTCCGACGTTGACAGCAACCGGGTAGGGGTATTCAAACCATTGCTTCGAATTGTATTCGACGGTTCCTTTGACGTACTCCGTCGATCGTCCCCACGCGGAATCGCCTGCACTCTCGACGGGATATGCAGACATCGAGAGACAGTGTTTTCCGCTCGGCAGCTTGATGCGAGCAGCATCCCAGATAAACGCGCGGGAAGAAGCCCAGGCAACATCTCGGGCATTCGTCATCTTAAAGTGCCAGGTCTTTGTCCCCAAATGCTGAGGACGCTGGTTTAGCGGCTTCACTGCGTCTGCCCCGTGGATCGTGATCGTCTTGTCGCTCTTTGCCGCATCGTCAAGGAGCTTTCGCTCCTGCGAGGTGAGCACTTCGCTTGCGTTTTGAAGTTCGCCCGACGCGACAACGATATGATCTTCCGGAACTTTGATCGTGAAGTCAAAATCACCGTACTCAAGATAGAATTCTCCCTGCCCGAGGAACGGAAGCGTGTTCCACCCCTGCACATCGTCATAGACCGCCATCCGGGGATACCACTGTGCGATTTCGTAGATCGTGCCGTTCCTGGTCTCGGTGCGTCCCATACGGCCCGCGCCAAAAAGCAGTATTTCAAACGAGTAGGAAATCTCCAGTTTGATTTCTCCTCCTTTTGGTTTTATTGCTGACGGCAACATGATTTGCATACGCGTGTCGGTGACGATATATTTCGCGTCGAACTTCTTCCCGTCCTGGTCAACCTTCACGGACTTGAGTACGAACCCCTGGGTGAATTGCCTTGAGGAAGGCCTCATTCCGCTCACCGGCTCCGTTGCGGTACCGCGGGAATCTTCCCGGGAGAGGTTCTGGTCGAGCTGAATCCAGAGATATGGTAACGCATCGGGGCTGTTGTTTTTATACGAAATAGTCTCGCTCGCCGAGACAGTGCTGTCCGCCTCGTTGAGCTCCGCCGTGATCTTGTAATCCGCCCGGTTTTGCCAGTATGCCGGACCGGGCCGCCCGCTTCCACTCCGATAGACAGTGCCAGGTTGGTTCAGGAACCCCGGATCAAATGTCTCATGGGGATTGTACGTCGACAATTCTTGGGCAAACGTCGTCATCGAGCTGACCACGAGTGCACAAAACATCAGGAGTACCGCGGTTCTGTTGATCATGATGTTGCACCTTTGAGATGTGATAAATGATTGTAAAAAAATTCTCTTGATGCTCTTTGAACGTTTCGGGACCCTTCTGCGTTGATGAACAGGATAGCAGGCTTCGCACGACGAACGTCTATCGCCGGCGCATCGGCCTTGTCGCCGGTGCTCCCGATGTCCACACGTTGTTGGACGGATCGATATCCGGGAGACGTTGGTCGGGGTCAACAACGACCGAGTCCACAGGGCTCGTGGACGGGTAACGGAACGTCCACTCCCCCGATCGTTGCCAGATCTCCACGGGAAGCTCCACGCGCCCCGAGTGATGGTTTGATTCATAAATTGCAACAGTGACAGGCATCGGCAATTCTCCGTTGTTCCTAAGGGTAATCGAGACCCCTTTGGCGGTATCGCCTTCGACATACTTCACACTGCGGACCTGCTGGTCCAGGGTCCAGGTGTTGACGAACCATCCCTTCCAAAACCAGTTGAGGTCTTCCCCTGCTCCATTGTTCATCGCCCGGAAGAAATCGTTCGGCACGGGGTGCTTGAAAGCCCAGTCGCTGATATACTGCCGAAACGCAAGGTCGAAGCGTTCAGGCCCAAGGATCACATCCCTCAGAAGTACAAGGCCCAGAGCCGGCTTGTAGTACGAGACCAGATGGCCATACTGTTCCGGGATCGCATCAGCCGCCGTAGTGATGGGAGGAACCGCTGGATCCAGAAGCATCGGAACAATTTCCCGGGCCGGGTTGCCTCCACCGGGCGCGTACTCGGCGTCGCGCTTCGGAGCGTATTCGCCGTGGTTGAACTCGTCAGAGGCCCTGATGTCCACAAACGTGTTGAACCCTTCATCCATGAATGCAAACCGGCGTTCATTGGAGCCGACGATCATCGGAAACCAGGTGTGACCGATTTCATGACACGCAATCCACCACAACTCTTTCCCCTTTGCCCAGGGCGTGCAGAAGAAAATGCCGGGATACTCCATGCCTCCCACTGGGCCTCCCACATTCATCGCCACGGGCCAGGGATATTCAAAAAGGTTTTTCGAAAAGATCTCGATGGCGTTCTTGGTATACTCCGTCGATCGTCCCCAGGAAGA
>DATJQB010000290.1:0-64055 GCA_035506075.1 Bacteroidota bacterium
GCAAAAACCACGAGGAGCAAAGCCGCTAGAGATATTGAATAGATCTTTTTCATAGATCTTGCCCTCATAGTTGTTTGATTATCGTAATATCGAGAATTGACCGATCTTCTTGTCGCCCGTTGGTGATTCCACGATATAGAGGTAGAGCCCGCTGGCACACTCGAGACCGTCTTTCGAGAACATGTCCCAGAATGTGCTTCCCTTGTTCGCATCGGACGAACTAAAGTAGATCACGTCGATAATCTGTCCTGCCACGTCCGTGATGGTGATCTTGCATTGCGGGGGCAGATTGTAGAAGAGGAGCTTGTGATCGTACACGTTGGCCCTGTTGTCGTGCAACGCGGCCTTCTTGTACGGGTTCGGCCGAACACTGACATTGCCAACCTGTCCAGCCGGAGCAAGAGCCGAGTACACAATCTGCACGGCACCAATGCCCTTCAGGCCGGTGGATGTTGCAGCGGCATCTGTTGTTGATGTCTTGCCGTAGTTGGCGTTCAGGGTCGCAAACGGGAAGGTGAGCTGCCACAGACCTGATGCACCGTTCCTGTTCGTGGAGTGTGTCTCGATACGGTTCGTTGTTTCGCCGTCCGGACCTGTGTAGGTTCCCTCTTTGTATGCAGCCACGTAGTACCAATACGAGAACCCAAGCACCACATCCTTGTCCTCATATCTGTAGTTGTAACCGCTGGTCTGCGCCAACGGCAGCGTTGAAAGTTGAGCCTTCGGAATCACGGCAAGCAAATCCCATGTGCCCCACGTGTCGGGCTGGTAGGAACCTTGTGATGCCGTGGCGTTGACCTGTCCAAACGCATCAAACTTCGGATTGACGGGCTTCTTCAGGTTGTCGGGAACCGAACCAGGAGTCATGTTTTCCTGGTACCGGTCGGCATCCCGCATACCGTCTGTCAGGAAGTACTTCTTGACGTACTGGGACGACTTGTAGATCTTGTATCCCGCAAAGTCGGGATCCGTCTCCGCCCGTTTGTCCCACTCAACTGCGACTGACTTCGTCAGAGTGTTGGTGACTTTCATATCAGGAAGCGGCGGGAGAACCGGGATCTTGTAATTCTGAGCATACGCCCAGCGTGCTGCACGGACCGCCTTTTGTATTCCTTCGAGACGGTATCCGGCAACCGTCGCCATGACGATCGTCATCGACTCGCCGGGTGCAAGGCTGAACGGCCCGACACCTGCAAACATGTCGCCGTTGAAGTTTTCAGTATTGCTGGCGCCCTTTGTCCACCTGCCCCATCCGGTTGGATAGAGGGTGGTGGCATCTGCGTGGCCGTCTTCATACGACGGTGCATCGAAGATGTTGCTGGACTTGAAGTCGCCATCCGGTCGTGTTGCACCAGCGGTCTTCGGTACGAATGTCGTCACATCGCCCGCTGTGCCGCCCGAGAAGAAGTTTGTATTCGGGTTCAGGTTGAACTTGGTCGCATCCGTCTGCCGGGTCTTGCCGCCATCGACATACCAGACACCCGTGGCGGTCAGGAACTGTGCGTTCGGTGTGCCGGAGCCCCAGATCTGGGCCTGGCTTCCACCGGAAACATACCATCCGCGCTGGACACCAACACCGACCGGATCGGTTCCGAAGATTGTCTTCTTCGTCGCATTGCCGACAACCGTCGTTGACTTGTCCGTCGGAAGTCCTCCCTGCTTCGCATCGATAATCACGAAGCCGGACCAGACATCGGTGTACCATTTGCGGGCACCGGTATTGAAGCCGATGTCGACGTTTCCGGGACTCGGATTCAACACGGACGCACTCGGGAGCATTGCGCTGAACGCCCAGGGATATCCATTGGGATCGGGATCATCAATCCACGCTGCCTGCGCAACGAGAGGCGTCAGGGTGACGTCGTTGTTGTTACGAACGCCGCCGCCATAGCTGCCAACGGACATGTAGCGCTCTTCGGAGAAGCTGAATGCAAGAGCCTTGATCGTGTTGTTCACTTTTTCGGCAACACCGTCCATGTTCATGTCCAGATTGCCGGTGTTCTTGAATTCAAGCTCGAGAATGACGAAGTCATTCAGGTTGTCCCAGTTCGGACCCGCAAAGCCGTGTGCGCGGATCTTCACGTCGATACCCACGTTTGTCGGCCACGCTGCTTCGTACACCACGTGCTGCCGGCGATTGCCATCGACCCAGGCGGGTTCAAGGGCGTAGTGCCGGGAGTTGTCCGTTGCTCCTGCCAGGGTCGGCATATACGTCAGCTGTGCATAGTTCGCACCGCCGCCGGAAGCAAAGTAACTGGGATTTGTCTTACCACCGATTGTTGACGGGTTGAAGTTTGGATCGGGATCATAGACGCCAGCCCATGCATTCTTGTACCAGTAGTTGGTATAGAACCATGCGGCAGGCCAGTGTGTGCCGGGGGTCGACCAGGCACGGTCGAAGTTCCCCAGGCGGATAAAGTTGCGGTAGCCTAACGTTGTGTACGTTCCGGCATCGCTGTAGCTCGGTGTGAAGCTCATCGGCAGGAATGATTCCCATGCATCGCCCGCCTGGATCACACCACCACCCGGATAGTTGACAGTCGAGGTGGCGGTAATGAGCTGGCCGAACAACGCGCCTGGAGCGACAGCGAACAATAGAGCAAGAATTGCGATAAGCAACCCTTTTTGTCTTGTCATGTTCATAGTGTTACTCCATAATAATAGTATGGTTCACGTCCAGTGTCGTTCTCTTAGAAATCAAACCTGACACCAAAGTAGTACTCACGCGGGATATCATAGAACGGGCTTCCGTTCAATGCAACTGCGCGCTTGTAGGTACCAGTCGGATCAGGCGTGCCGTTGTTCAACGTCGTCATGCCGGCATTCGAGTACTCCCAAAGTGCCGCACCAGAGGCCGTGTTGTCGTAGCCAATGATGTTGACCCAGTTGAATACGTTCTTCATATCGAAGTAGACGGAGAAGCGGAGATTCGAAACCGTGAATCCCTTTTCAATCCGCATGTCAACCTGCTTGTTCCACGGAGCCTGACCAAACACACGGCCGGCGACGCGGGGATCTGCGGTCAACGACAACGGATAGTAGAAACCGCTCTGGAAGGTTCCCATCGAGGAGAGCATGATCTGGTACGGGAATTCGAAGAACAACACGTACGAAATCCTGTGCGCACGATCGTAGCCGCCCGTCAACAGGTTGTTTCCACCGACTACGTTGACTTCAACCTTGTTGTACGACCAGAAGTCATCGAACGGCAGCGTTTGGCCATACTTCAGGGTATCCGGACGAGAGAACGTGGTCTGCTGCAGAGGATCGTTGCCCGTCCATCCGGTTGCCTTGATATAGCTGTAGGAGTAGTTCACACGTCCATACAGGGTGACGAAATCAAAATACGTCTGGCGCAGCGCCTGGAGTCCGAACTCAACACCGCGGGCATCAGCGTACTGCGCTGTGAGCCACATCGAGTTCGAACCGTTCGCGAGGTTCAGGGAGACAGCCTGGTAGCTGTAGTTCTCAATGTCACGCATGTACGCAGAGAACGTCAACCCAAACTTCTTCGGAACAAATTCCCACTGAGCGCCGATTTCGTAGTTCGACGAAATCGTCGGCTGCTGCTGCAGACTTGCAAACTGCGGAAGGCCGCCGGCCGCGCCGAGCACTTCGTTGTAACTCGCATAGAGGCGTGAGTACGGAGGCGGAATGAAATTGCGCGAATAAGAGAAGTACATCGCCGCTTCATCGGAGATCGGGTGCGACACGCCGATACGCGGTGAGAAGAACCAGTACGGCTTCACGTTGGTCGACTGGCGCAGCGGAATCAGATCGTTCCGAAGGCTGTCGTCCACCATCGCCGGCTGATTGACAAACAGGTTGTAGTAGCTCAACCAGTCAGCTGCTTTGGGATCCCAACGGTCGATACGGGCACCGAGGTTGATCACGAGACCCGCATATTCCATGCGATCCTGCAGATAGCCGCCGTACATCGTCGGCTTGAAGTCCCAGTCTTCAACAAGCAGCCTTCTCCTGACGTCCGTCGCATCCGCGCCCAGACCGGAGTTTCTCTGGATCCGGCTGATATCGTTGAACTGGAACGACACACCGGCCTTCAGCTGGTTGTGGTAGTCAGCCTGGCTGGTAATGTCAAACTTGACCGTGTTGGTCAGGTTCTTCGTGTTTTCATAGATAAACTGCGGCCGCGTGATGCCGACCTGCGTATTGCCGGAGGTCATTGGCTGTGTAATAAAGCTCGGGCCGGCCTCGTCGCCAATACGGAAGAACTTGTAAAGATCGACGCCGGATCGGGAGACATATTTATCCACGTCGGCTGTTTTTTCGAGCGTAATAAAATTGCCATTTTCGTTGAGACCGCAGAAGCCATCGCCGTTATCGTCGCAATAGCCATAGCGGTCCTGCTGGAATTTCGAGCTAAGCTGAATCTCGTAGAACGTGCTGGGTGAAAGCACATGGGTCATTTTCACGCTTCCCGTTGCGCCCACACCGTCGTTCTTCGGCACGCCCTCGAGGAAATACCGCCACTGGTCGTTGTAGAAGGTGTTCTTCCATCCGAAGAGTCTGCCTCTGTCATTCAGGATTCCAAAGGCATTCAATTTGATGTTGCTGCCGAGGTTGTAGGTCGTCTTCAACGTGAAATCGGCCTCACGCTCGTGTTCGTTCGGCAGACGATCGTGCGAATCGAAGTACCGGCCGCTGAACATGAATCCCCAATCCTTTGTAATACCGCCGCTGATCATACCGTCGATATCCATCACCGGCTTGTCCTGATTGAGGTACTTCCCCTTGGTGTAGGTGTATTTCCCCGCCTTGATGCTGTCCGACGTAATGAGCGTCTGACGTGCGGCTGTCGGGGCTGTCGCCTGGAGGGTCTTCAGCGAGTCTGTGGCACGCTGTGTTGCGTTCCGCTCGTCGAAGTACACCTGATCGTTCCAGTAGAGATCCGGGCCGACGTATTTCAGGCCGTTCATCTGGCTTGACTTGACGGAGAAGCTGCCCGTCAGGTTGCCGCGTCCTTCACGGAGGGAGTAGTTGATAAGGCCGGCGGTCGCCGAAACGTTGTCTGCACCGACTGCGCCGGTATTCACGGACATCTGCTCAATGGAGTTGAAATTGACGGAGTTCGTTGTGCTCAATTGGTAGTTTCTGTATCGCACAAGGCCGCCCGATGTCGAGAGGATGTTCTGGTTCGCCTGATCGGCACCAATCGCGTAGTACTGGTCGGTGACGTCGACGCCGTCGACGATCGTTTTGGTTTCCGTGATCTTACCGCCGCGGACGAACCCTTTGTAGGCGCCCGGCGTTGTGTTCAGGACATCCAGAACGGACGTGATCGGCAGCTTGTTGTCCAGTTCATCTTTCGTAACGAGGGCTTTCGACGAAGTCTGCGACTTGTCGACCACTCTCATCTGGGCCTGAACGACCACCTCTTTCAATTCGATCGTTTCCTGCCGCAGGTCAAAATTCAAATCCGAAGTCTGATCCGCACGCACCTGTACACCATTGACTTCCGTGCGCGCATACCCCACACTTGATGCCTGAATGGAGTACGTCCCCGGTGGAACGTTGAGGATGTAGTATCGCCCTTCAGCATCAGTCGCCGCTCCCATCGTTGTGCCCACGACAATCACGTTCGCGCCAACGACGGCTTCCTTCGTGGTGGCGTCCTTTACCGTCCCGGAAATTTTTCCGTTCCCCGCATAGAGGAACGCTGGGATGGCAAGGATTATCAAGAGTATCAGGAGAACTTTGCACCAAGAGGATCTCATGATGTTGCTCCTTGGATGTAGAAGTATATCAGTGAATTAATAACCGTTGTAGAATATAGAGAGAGGATCAAGAAAGACTGTAACGCACAATCGGTATTGCTGTGGATGATGCCGCTGATGCAGCGTAGCAACTATTCGGTCCCAGCACCTCCCTTCTTTGAATGCGTTGGGTTGGATTGGGGGTGAGATTCAGTTTCAGATTCGCGCACAACGGAAACGTTACCACAGCTTCTCACACCCTCACCATGCGGCAACACCACGGTGTGAATGGTACGATGGAATTCTTCAGGAAGAGAAGCTTTGAGTTCGCTGCCACAACCCCGAAGGGCCCGCGTAGAGCGAGAGTTTCATTAATAAAACTCGGTTTCAGCGGGGGAAGTATAAAACATTTTGCCGGGAATGTCAAGACACGACACTCGACACTTCAAGATAGTACGGAAGGGATTCCTCCAAGGCAATGCGAATCCCCGAGATGTCTGCTTCCCGCGCCGGCACCGCAGCCAATGCGTGACTCTGCGACCGGTTTTGTGTAGATTCCTGCATCCGGACCGCGTACGCCAACTTCGTTTCAGGATGAAAACGGTGAACCGGCTTCTGCCTTCCGCACCAATTGCCCGCATTCAATGTCCCCGGGTGGTCGCGTTCACGTCCTCGATGAGTGTCCGTTTCGTCCCACGCACGTGCGTCCGTTGAAACGGATCACCGCACTCTATAATAAAGAGGTCAACAACTCAAACCCATCCCCGCCCTGCTCCCGCACCGTGCTCATCCAGCTCCCCATACAACAAAAGGACTGCGGTCCGTCTCATTTCGTGCGATTCCGGAACATCATCGCCGCCGGATTGATGCTGGCCGTTTTTTCCTCCAACGCATCAGGACAAACGTACCGGCTGACCGGCTCCGTCCGCGACGCGTCAACGAACGAGCTTCTCCCCTTCGTCACGGTCTACGTACGAAATGCGCAACAGGGAACATCCACTGACGATCGGGGCGCCTTCACACTCCGGCTCAAACCCGGCACCTACGAAATCCTTGCCAGCCTTGTCGGCTACAAGACTGAAACCTCCAACATCCAGCTGGGACATGATCTCCAGCGCCTCGACCTGAAACTGACTCCAACCGATATTCTCCTCCAGGAAGTCACCGTCTATTCCGGCTCGGCAGAACAGGCGCCGCAGTCCGAGACGAGCGCACTGTCGCTCCAGGGGCGCAAGATCGTGGAGACGACTACGGTTATCCCCGACGTGTTCCGGTCTGTGCAGACGCTCCCGGGAATTTCATCGGATAACGAGTTCAGCGCAAAGTTCAGCGTGCGCGGCGGAACGCCGGACGAAAATCTCGTCCTCGTCAACGGCGCCCAGGTCTATGAGCCGTTCCACGTCAAAGAAGCGCCAAACGCAAGCATCGGCATTTTTAATACGGATATGATGCGTAAAGTTACGTTGGTTACCGGCGGGTTCAGTGCGAAGTACGGCGATAGAATGAGCGCTGTGATGGATATTGAATACCGCGACGGGAGCCGGGAGAAGCTCCAGGGCTCCGCCACCCTCAGCATGACCAACTTCGATCTTCTGCTCGAAGGACCGGTGAGCTCAAGCGGGTCCTTCATTGTCGGGGCACGCAAGAGTTACGTCGAGTATGCACTGTCGATGCTTGGCTTCGACAAATCGATTCGCCCATCCTTCTACGACGTGCAGGGTGTAGCCACCTGGTCTCTGACTCCCAGGGACAAGCTGCAGTTTGAATTCATTCACGCCGGCGACACGTTTACGCTCGAACCAGGCACATCCCTGGGCGGCCCCTCGATCTACAACAGTCAGTACAAAGGAAAAGCCGCGCAGTTTCTCGAATCATCTTCTTCTTCCGAAGGAGAGGATGCTCATTACACGAGCAACCTTGTGGATGTCCAGTGCACCGACGTTCTTTCGCCGACGATCTTCGTGAAAAGCGAACTCTCGTACTATCAGCAACTTGAGCACGAATTCAGTTACAATTCCAATCTCTTTGCCCGGGATATTTCATCGACGGTGAATTACTTTTACCGTTCGGATCAGGAATATCTGTACTCAAACGATCTGACCATCCGCACCGTCGAGGCCAAGAGTGCTCTCGAGATCCAGTTGACACCGTACTATGAACTCAACGCAGGGGGCAGCATCCAGTCGATCTTCTACAATGAACATCTCATCGACCGGCGCACGATCGACGAATCAATGAACACGACGCACTATCCGGATACAACGCTCACACACCGGGTTGTTAATTCTGTTGACGCCGCGGACGAGACCATCGACGCGCAATCGTACAAGCTTGCCTTCTATGCCGAACAGGTGCTCCAGATCGGTGAACGGCTTCTTCTCAACCTGGGCGGGCGGCTTGATTATTTCGCGATCAACCGGGATCTGAACCTCAGCCCGCGCTTCAACCTGGCCTACCGCCTCGTTGATCAAACAACCCTGCGGGCCGCATGGGGCTTCTATTTTCAGTCGCCCATCTACCGCCAGCTGTCATACTCTTTTGCTTCAGATACGAACACGAAAGCCCAAAAGGCTGTTCACTCCATTCTTGGCATCGAACACGTCTTTCCCTTCAATCCATCGGTCGGCGCTTCGCTCACTGTGAAGCTCGAGGGGTTCACCAAACGTTATACAAACCTCATCTCGGCAGCACGAACGAGCAGCGGGCGCATCACCTACTCACGGAAAAATGACGCCGTCGGTTCTGCGCGCGGACTCGATCTCTACCTGGCCCTCAATCTCCCGCGGTTTTACGGCTGGATCAGCTATGGTCTGCTCGATGCACGCGAAGATCTCGTCCATGATGCGATCGGCGAATATCCGATGTTTACCGACCAACGGCACACGGCGTCTCTTGTCGGCGAATGGGATCTTGGAAACGGCTGGAGCTCCAACCTGCGCGTTCAATACGGAAGCGGCTATGCCTACACGCCGTCAGTGGCACAGTATGATGCGCAGAAGGGACAATGGGAGTGGGTTCAGGGAAGAACGAACAGCGCCACGCTTCCTCCGTACCGCCGCGTGGACACTCGTGTGGCAAGAGACTTCACAATTGCCGGCCTCGCGACATCGGCATTTCTCGACGTGAGCAACGTGCTGAACTTCACGAACATTCAATCGTACCGTTATCGATTTAACAGCAACGGCCTGCCCTATATAGAATCCGTCAAACTCTGGCCGATTCTCCCAACCCTTGGGATGTCAGTGAAATTCTGAATCATTCGGGCGGTTCCGCTCCCGCCGTTTCGGACTCCACGCCGGGGCTCAACAGCCCGTCCGCCACATTCTTCAACATTATGAGCCCTGCCGGTAGAGCAACAAATCCCTCCCCTCTCCCGTAAGACTGGAAGGATCAAATCCTCTTGCCGGGTTCCTTCTTCACGACTGCAGCCTCCGGGCTCCCCGGCTTCAATTCTTGCGGAGATGTTACCATGAAAGCCCACAAACTCTTCGTCCCTTTCGTCGCGTTGCTCTTCACAACTCCTCTGTTCGCGCAGGGAGATCTCCTGAGCGAGATTCACCGCGTCGGAGTGTATGATGTCAAGAGCAACGGATTCGTTCTGGATTCAGATCAGGGTGTCACCATCCACGCGGTTGCAGCAAGCGATCGTTACCATGGGGTCGGGACTTCCGCCTGGATTCTCGACAAGTCGACGCGCGCTGTCGTCTGGAAACTCTGGAATGCGAAAGAACATCGTCGCAGCAAAGGTCTTTCGGAGTATGACGATGTTGTCCAGCTCCCCAAAGGGGACTACGAAGTGTACTACGCCGCATATCCCGAGCCATCAGACAACGTTGAAAACTTCAGCGACTTTATGGATCTTCTCTCGAGCAAGATCTTCGATGGAAGGCGACGCGACCGCGACTATGATGAATTCTCCATCACTGTGCGCGGCCACGGGAAACCCGTCGCGTCCGATGGAGTTGAACAATGGCAGGAGGGTTTGAAAAAGGATGCGCTCGTGTCGATGTCGGCCCTCTGGGACAATGAGTACGTGCAGCGCGGATTTGTACTTGAGAAACCCGCCGAGCTGACCGTCTATGCTCTCGGAGAAATCCTCGACGACAATCTCGACGATTACGGATGGATCATGAACGCCAAAACCGGATCACGGGTATGGCAGATGGACGAGCGCACGATGAAGAACGCCGGCGGTGCGCGCAAGAACCGGATGGTGCGTGAGACTCTTCAACTCCCCGCCGGACAGTATGTCGCATACTTTGTGACGGACGGATCGCACTCGTACCGGTCGTGGAATGCCGCTCCGCCGTACGACCCGGCATTCTGGGGAATGACAATCTGGGTCAAGGATGAAAGCCAGAAGAAATACGCGAAGACGTTTGATTTCAAGCCATCCGCTCCGAAGAACGTCCTTGTCGACCTCACACGATTGGGCGATCACGAAGTGCGGTCGAAGGCCTTCACGCTCAAGAATGGAATGGATGTTCACATCTACGCCATCGGCGAGGGGCGCGACCACGAGATGTCCGATTACGGCTGGATCGTCGATGCCACCACAAGGAAGAAAGTATGGAAGATGGAGTACGATCAAACCAGTCACGCCGGCGGCGACAAGAAGAACCGGATCGTTGACAAGGTTCTTCATCTCGACAAGGGAAGCTACGTCGTGCATTTCGTCACGGACGATTCCCATTCCTATCGTGACTGGAACTCGTCCCCCCCGTTCGATCCCGAGCACTGGGGGATCACCGTGAGCGCTGCAAGTGATCAGTTCAATCCTTCCGATGTGACTTCATACGAGGAGCGGGACAATCCTTCTGTGCTCGCGAGCATTCTTCGCGTGGGAGACGATGAGCGGCAACACAAGAAATTCTCTCTTGCGAAGACAAGCACTGTGCACATCTATTCAGTTGGCGAAGGGCGCGACGGTGAGATGTACGATTACGCCTGGATCGAGGACGCGAACTCCGGAAGAACGGTCTGGAAGATGAAATACAGGATGACGGAACGGGCCGGCGGTGCATCAAAGAACCGGCTTTTCGACGGCACCATTTCTCTTCCCGCGGGCAGTTATATCGTCTACTACGAAACAGACGACTCTCATTCGTATGACGATTGGAACGATACACCGCCTGATGATCCGGAAGCGTGGGGTGTTACGGTGTCACTCGAAAAGCAGTAGGATCGGCGGGGAGCGCAGGGAACCCCGGCGCTTGCATGGGAACCACGGAAGGCGGACGAAACGATGTCCGCCTTTTTTATTTGCACACAGCTCTGAAGACCCTCATGAAGTTTTCCCCCAGAATCTTCCTGACGTCCTGTTTCGAATAACCCCGCTGGAGCAGGGCTTCGGTGATCGCCGGAAATTTCGAGACGTCTTCAAGACCCACGGGGGTTGTCTCGATACCGTCGAAATCGGATCCGAGCGCCACGTAATCGATACCGACAAGATTCTTGATGTAATCGATGTGCTGAATGACATTTTCCAGGCGCGCCGTGCCGGAAGAAACGAGAAACGTCGGGTAGAACACGACACCGATGACTCCGCCCCGCTGCGCTATCGTCCGGATCTGTGCGTCGGTCAGGTTCCTGTAGTGATTGCGCACGGCCGCAGCTCCTGAATGGGAGGCGATAATGGGGTTCTTCGAGGTCGCGAATATATCTGTCACGGTCTGGGGGCCGACGTGCGACACATCGATGATCATGCCGAGCGAATCCATGGTGCGGATGACACTCTTCCCGAACTCATTCAATCCCCCGGCCACACCGGATGAAGCATCCTTCGCCGAGACAGCCCACGAGGTGCTGTTGTTCCAGGTGATCGTCATGACGCGCACACCGGCACGATAGAACGCGCGCAGGTTGTCAAGGTTATCCTCGATGCTGTGCCCTCCCTCCACAACCACGATGCCCGCAATCTTGTTCTGGCGCGTCAGTGCGTCCACCGTGTCGGCAGACGTTGTCAGCTTCACATCGTTTGCGTTCCGCGCGACCTGGGCTTTCAGCGTATCGAGAAATTTCATGCTCGTTGCATAATACGCCGGCGCGTATTTGGTGGGATCGATCCAGATGGATAAGATCTGCGCGTCCACGCCCCCATCCCTGAATCGCGGAATATCGGTCTGCGGATCTCCGTTCCTCACAACCACGTGGCGATCGGCAATCTGGTAGGTGAAGTTCGTCCCCGAGATCACTTCCATCACATCGTTATGGAGGTCGATCACGAACGCCCGGTCGTGCACAGTCTCAAGAAGAAAGTCCGCCTGAGCAGAATCGACGAACGCCACGGTTGCTGAATCCGGCTCGTAAATCAACGACGACGCAACGATGCGGCACGAATCGATGCCGGAGGGCGAAGCAAGGTTCCACGAAATGCTTCTTCCCATGACGGACAGGGTGGTCAGTCCCGGCATTGCTCCCCCGTCGAGCTGCACCATTTTCCGTGTCAATCGCTCTCCCCCCATCTCAATCGAGTAGAACAGCACGCCCGCGCTTCCCTTCGAAGTCCAATCGATTGTGTAACTTCCCTGCCGGAGGTCGAATTCTTTCGCGTCAAGGAGCTGGCCAAGGATGTTGTAGACCGTGATGCGCGCTCTGCCCGATCGGGAAATTGTAAACGGAATCTTCGTGGATGGGTTGAACGGGTTGGGGTAATTTTGTTCCAGGCTGAACGAGCGCGGAACATCTCCCGTCTCTGCAATGCCAACGACGGGAATGTTCACCTGCCACTGACCGAGCGTGTTTGTGGTCGTCGATGCGAGGAGAACTCCAGAGCGATCGTACACCTGGATGGCAGCCGAAGCAACCGGTGTTCCGCGGTGCTTGTCACGCGCCGTTCCGCGGAGGGTCTTTCCGCCTGCATACAGTCCGGCAACAAGAAAGAACGCCGCCAGGGCCGTGAGGCAAAGACGATGTGTGGTTCGAAGAGAAAGAGCGGGAAGCCCGATGAGAGTTGTCATCCCACCGGGCTTCTGCGGTGTGTGCAAAACACTCTGACTGATCAATATACCTCAAAGACCGCTTAGAAACCGATTCCTATCGAGAGCTTTTGCACCGAAGGAAGGATCTTGAATTTTTCGAAGGAATAATCAAACCGGACATTTTGTCCAAGGAACTTGCTCGCGTTGACACCGAGCCCTGCTGCAAACGACTCATCGTCGTAGTTCATCTTCACACCGCCGCGGACTGCTAGGAGATCGTACAGGAGCAGCTCGCCGCCAACGGAGTAATGCTCGACATTGTCGTTGGGATGGATCAGATCGGCAATGACGCGCAGCGTGTACCCGTCGGCCACGACGGGCTCCATCGAGAACGAGGCCCTGAAGGTGACGGGGAGCGGGACGCGCTGAAATCCCTTCGTCACATTGCCCTCGGAGTAATCCTGATAGTTCCCGTCGAACGGTGACATGTCGGCGCCGAAATTCTGTAGCGTCATCGCCAGGTGTGAGCCGGCGAATCCCAGCGCATAGTTCGTGCCGATATCAAATGCAAGGGCGGAGGTTGAGTGATCGAAATACGACTCCCGGATGATCTTCGCCTGGGCACCCACGACCAGTTTCTCCGTGATGTGCCGTGCGAACGACAGTCCGAGCACCATGTTCTGGATTGAATACGTCTGACCCGTACCGTTTTCCTGCTCAATCGTCGTAATCTCCTCCTGGGAGCTGAATCCCGTCGCCTGCACACCGATCACACCAATGTCCCCCCAGCGAAACGCTGCGGAAAGCGAGACCATGTCGATGGCGGCGAACCAGGGGACGTACGTGAAGGAGACGTCGGCTTTCTGAACTCCTTCCAGCCCGGCAACATTGGTATAAACCGCGGCGGCATTATCGACGACAGACGCTGCAGCGTTCCCAAGCGCCGAGGCGCGGGGATCGAAACTGATCTTCAACAACTGTGCGCCGCTGGTGCCGACCTGCCCGAACTGCTGCGCGGCGACTGGAACGGTAACGAGAAGAAGAAAGAGAATTGTCTTTTTCATGTGGCACCTCAGCGCATGATGACAAATTTGCCCGTGTGGGTCCCGACAGAGGACTCCACAACGTAGATGTACAGCCCACTGACGGCTTCCTGGTTGTTCCTGGTCGTCAGATCCCACTCGGCAACTCCGGTGAAATCACCGGTGATCTTCACATCGCGGCTCTGGTAGACAACATCGCCGCTGTGGATCGTCTTGACGAGGTCGCCGGCAAGTGTGAAGATCGAGATCTTCGCATCCGGCGGGAGGTTGATGAAGCGGATCCTGTTCACCCATGGATTTGTATCAACCGGATTGGGGTTGTTGTACCTGCTCGACCCCAGGAACGGATTCGGAACGACCTTGATTCCCGATGTTGTCGAGGCGGCAGGAGCGTTCGGCATGAAGACCTGCGTCGACTGGCGGCCGCGGCCAATCTGGTTTTCAAGCCTTCCGATGCCAAGCGTCGAATCGCCCGAGTCAAATGCGGTGACCGCGTACGTATAGATGAGTCCGTTCGGCGTGTTCTTGTCCTGGAACTCGTAGAGCGTGTCACTTCCCTGCACAACTGTTGACGGGGGCCAGTTCTTCAGGAAGGGGCGGCCGTACCAAAGCGTGTCCTTCTTCTTGTCGATGGCGTTGTTCTTCACGTAGATTGCCAGTGTATCCCAGATCGCATTGCCTCCCGCGTCCTGCCGCGACGTGCGATACACGCCGTAGCCGGCAAAATCCTGCGCCAGCGTCAGTGGATCGCGGCTCGACTCGGCGTTTTTTCTCCACCGAATTGAAAGCGTCGGCTGTCCGCCGGAAGTAACCGGAACAACGTTGAAGACCGGCACATCCGGTGCCGCCGGGGCGCGCTGGTAGTTGCCGTCAAACATCGATTGTGCCACCAGGGAGTTCTTGATAATCCCCTGAAGCCCCGGTCCGATGACCCAGGCGACGACAATATGAATTGAGTCACCGGCATTGAGCGTGTATGGTCCGACACCGAAAATGATCCTGTAATCACGGATCGTTGTCATGTTCTCCGTGATGGTTCCCTTTGCAACGAACTCATATTGTGCCTGCGACGTAAGCGGTTCGAAATTCCGATACGACGGGGTTGCCATAGTTGGCTTTCCCGTGTACTTGCCGGTGAAATGTACGCTGTCACAATACAGCATCCGGAAGCCGATGTATCCCGGCGAACGCAGAACGCCCGTCACAGGATCAGGGTTGCCCGTATCGTCGCCCACAACGCTCGGGCTGTCAGAATCGTAGATGTAGGCAAGCTTGTTCGTGGAATCGTAACCCGCCAGGTCATCGGTATCCCACAGCGTGGATGGTGTGCTTGTTCCCAGGAACCCGGACACGTCTGCATCCTGGCGGAACGCGACATAGATGCCGGTCAGTTTTTTCTCCGCATCGTCAATCACGCCGTTCTTGTTCCGGTCGTACGGAACATACTTGATCCAGTAATCGCCGATGATGAAATCTTCGTTGTACGATTGATCCCACACGTACGTCCGCTCGGTTACTTCCACGCCGAGGTTGACGTGCACACCCGACGGACTTGCAGGGTCGATATCGGTGTAGCGCGTGTACGTATCTTCTGCCGAGAGCGATCCCTCGGCGGCGTGTTTGACGTGGATTGAATCGAGCGGGCGGAAATGATTGTTCTCTCCCGACGACATGTAGCCGAGTGAATCCGCGATGCCGCCGATCCAGATCGACTGCAGCCAGCCGTACAGGTTACCGCTGCCTCCCGGCCATTCGAAATTGGGTTCTTCATAGTTGCGGTCGCCGTAGAACCCGTAGTTTGTAATCTGTGTCCAGAGCCTTCCCATCTTGTGGCTGAATCCCTTGGCGGGAATATCCGTGACCGAAGAGGTTTTCATGGGAAGCTTCTCGCGGACTTTCGGCACATCCTGCGCCCACGCCACGGTGAGAAGGAACATGCTTGCAAGGAAGATGCGTATGAGAGTTGTTTTCATGGCGTCACCTTAAAATTGGAGCTGCAACCCGAGCCGGTACACGCGGGGAGGCGTGTAGGCCTGGGGATCGTTGTAGGGACCGGTCGGGTTACCCGTGGCTTCGTATTCAACAAGACCTTCACGTCCATCGGAGATGTAGGAAATGTTCCTGGTGTTCAGCAGGTTCTTGACCTCTGCGAGCACCGAGAATTCAATCTCACCAACCGTAAAGGATTTCCGCGCACGCATATCCACGTTGCTTGCCCACGGAAGCCGGGCGTCGTTGCGAAGGACAAACAGCGGAAACGCATCGCGGGTGTTCGATGAATACGGATAGCCGGAGTGGGCGACGACCACAAAATCGACCTCGGCATCGCCGATGAGGTCGTGAATCTTTCCCGTCGACGTCAGGAGCAGGTTGCCGTTGATTCTCCAGCGCACATCCCAGTCGAGCGGATCGAGGCGACGCGGAACAATTTCACCGTTCGATCTGAACACAGACGACGAACGGCCGTTTGCGAACGCGTAGCTCACGTTGATCATCCCGCCGATTCCACGGGTTGCCATCGTCTCGAGCGTCATTTCCAATCCGCGTACGTTCGCATAATCCATGTTCGTGTATGCCTGGTACGAATCGGGGGAACCCGTGATTACGAAGTCGGTGGCCCCGATGAGGTTGGTGATGTCTTTGAAATAGAGCGTTGTGTTCATCCTGAGAAAATCGGAGAACATGTGATCCCAGCCGAGCTCGTACGATACGGTCTTCTCCGGCAGCAATCTCGGGTTGCCGAGATCTACGTTTGTCGTGTAGCGGAAATTCAGAGCGCTGTTTTCATAGAGGAAGCGAAGATCCGGACGCTGGAAGAAGTGTCCATAATAGAAATGAATCTTGTCCCTCTCGGTAATTGGATGTGAAATGCCGATGCGGGGGCTGATCTGCCACCGGGCGGGAACCTTGTCGGACGTCGTCAGACCCAGGGCATCCTTGTGGCTCGGCAGTGTGGTAAGATCGGCGGGATAGAGCACGTCCCCCGTCAAACCGTTTGGATTATAGTAATCGAAGCGGATGCCGGCATTCACAATAAAACCGTCGCGGACTTCGATCTTGTCCTGGAGATATGCGGCAAAGTCCACCAGGTCCTGGTTCCACATATCAAAGCGCTGATTGGAAGGAGACTCGAATGTCACCTTCTCAACGCCCCCCTTGATGTAGTCTGTTTCGACCCCGGTCTTGAAGAGGTTAGAAGAGTTCAGCTGGTTTGAATAGTCGACGCGCAGGTTGGTTGTGCGTGAGATCTGATTCAGATACCATCCTTCATCGCCGGTGTAGTACCAGTAACCGTCGGTCAAGAGGTGGCTGTAGTAGCCCCCAATGCCGCCATTGAGTTGCCAGTGAAGTTCGTCCGTCGTGCTGCCGTCGAGATTCCTGTCGTCGACATCGCGGACGATCTCACGGAAGTTCGTCCAGAACTGTGACAATTTGATGTCGATGAACGATTGATTGTTGATCGTCTGGTTGATCGAGAGACCGATGTTGTAGCTTTTGTTGATCGGGAGTGAAATGTGATTCTGCATTCCCGCCTGATAGATGTTCTGCACACTCTTGTACCACAGGCCGTCGACTGCATATCGTGCCGAGTCGGGATTCTTCGCGTTGTGGTAGTTTTGTGGATTGGTGACGAAGATGAACTGTTGCAGCGTCTTGACGCCGTTCGAGGTAACGAGCTGCTGGAAGAGATCCGACTGGTATCCTTCGCTCAGCGGTCCATACTTCGCGGAGGAGTGATAGTAGGAATTCGTCTGGTCCCAGGAATACAAGCCGCTGAGTGTGACGCGGGTATTCGGAGTCACCGCCCGCATCTTGAGCTGGTAGGATTCCCTGTGAAAATCCTCATGTGGAAGAAAATCGCGGTTCTGCAGCGCAACGTCCGTTGAACCGTTCAGATAGAAGTTGATTCCCCCCATGGTAACGGAAGGAGCGCTGATATATGCTTCGTAGTCTTTCCAGTCCGGCTGACCGGTGCCGTACGCGAAGGGCGTCCACTGCATCTTCGCCCACGGAAAATCCGAGGTGCGGACGCGGAGCTTAGCGCCGAACCTGTTCTGATCCCGCGTGATTGTGTTGACGATGCCCGATTGCGCATTGCCGTACTCCGCCTCAAACCCGCCCGTCGTTACCTGGATCTCGGAGACGCTGAACTCGGGAAGATTGGCTGAGAAGCCGGCCGTTGTTGTTCCGCTGTAGCTGTTGATGGCGCTCTTGATCGCCATGCCGTCAACCAGGAACAGCGACTCGTTGAAGCGGCCGCCGCGGAAATGACTTCCGTTCACGCCGGCCTGCATGAAGACCACCTCTCTGAAATCGTCGACCGGCAGAGCGTTGATCGCTTCGGCTTCAACGATGTGCTTCGTGGATGTCAGGTCTGCCTGAATCGGAGGCCTTGTCGCCACAACGACAACCTCGCCGAGCTGGACATCAGCCGCCTGCAGCGGGAAATCGATTGTCGTGGTCATGTCGAGCATGACCCTGATGTTCGAGATGGTCTTTGGTGCAAAGCCAATCATCGACGCGCGCAGGGTATAAGTCCCGACGGGCACGTTGATAATGAAGTAGTTGCCGTCGACATCGGAAGCCGTTCCATAGGTGGTACCAACAATCTGGATGTTCACCATCGGGAGCGGCTGGTGAGTGGCGGCATCAAAGACGCGACCAGCGATTTTTCCGGTCGTCCCCGCCAATGCGAGCTGGGACGCGAGAAGAAAGAAGCAAAGGAGCCTTTTCATGGTTTCCTCTTAGACATTGGATCAAAGTGACGCGAGGAGAAAAAGGACACGGAAGCAAACTATGCCTGGTACCGCAAGGTCCGCTGACTCGGCGGACGGTCGATTGTTTACTACGTGAGGACTGGGATTACACGTGAAGCGTCGCGAGCGTGCTGGATGCGAATCAGATTGCGAGGCGGCCCTGACGGTGCGGGCGGCACTCCGGTGCACGACTGCAGTGTGAAAGTAGCCATCTCTTCGAATGAAGTCAAGCCTTAGTTGACGAAGGAATGACCAGCGAATGCGATGGGATGGATGTGAAAGGAATTCCTGTTTCTGTGGTCGTGAGGACAAAAGGAAGGGTCCAACCGGAACAAGCGTTGGACCCTGAAGTCGAAGACTGATTGCTGGGATTGTGCTAATTCAGTTTGGCGAACTTCACTGCCTCCGGCAGAAGTGCGACGGCCTTCTGGAACTGGGGATCGACTTCCAGCATGACCCGGTACGATCCGTTGTTTCCCCAGAACGATCGCGCGATCTCAGCCCGCAGGCGCGCCTTGACAAACACCAGGTCTTTCTGAAGATCCTTCTCTTCCACCTTCAGCCCCTTGGTTGTCACAAAATTGCGAAAATCCTGCAACATCTCGTCGGATACGACAAACGATTTGACGAAGCGGAGGATGTCGTCGCCGTACGTCGACCGCAGCGCCTGGCCATGCGCATCCAGCCATGTCGTCATGAACTGATAGAACATATCGCGTCTTTGGAGATTTTGCGTGAACTCCGCGGCAGCGGGCGGCTTCACGATAAAGTCCGGCGAAATTCCTCCGCCCCCATAGACGATGCGCCCTCCGCTGGTATGATACATGGGGCGGGCCGAATCGGCTTTCGACGCTGCGTCGTTCTTGTGTTCAAGATTGTCACCTTCTTTTTCAACGCGCTCGAATGCTTCCCGCTCGTACTCCGCTTTGTCTTTTCCGGTATAGGTTCGCTGGATGAGCCGGCCCGCCGGCGTGTAATACCGGGCAATTGTCAGGCGGAATGCAGAGCCGTCGCCAAAGGCCCACTGACGCTGTACAAGACCTTTTCCAAAACTCGTTTCGCCGACGATCAGCCCGCGATCCCAATCCTGGATGGCGCCCGCCACGATCTCGCTTGCGCTTGCAGATGCATGGTTGATGAGAACGATGAGCGGCAGCTTCTCGTACTCCTGGCCGGTTGTTGCCGTATAACTTTCTTCAAGTTCCGGGACGCGCGCCTTGGTGTACACAATTTGCCGGGGTTTCGATTTCGTACCTGCGTCGAGGAACAAATCCGCCACCTTCACCGCTTCTTCAAGGACGCCCCCGGGGTTGTAGCGCAAATCAAGAATGAGCCGCTTCATGCCGTGGGCGCGTAGATCGCGCAGCGCGTTGGTCATCTCCGCTCCGGTTGTCAGGGCGAACTTGTTCAGTGCGATGTACCCGACTTCTTCGTTTATCATCATCGATACATCGATACTGTTGAGCGAGATATCGGCGCGTGTAATTTCGTAGTCAAGCACACCCGGAACACCGGGTCTGCCAATGGAGACTTTGACCTTTGTCCCTTTTGGTCCGCGCAGCCGCTTCGAAGCCTGATCCGAGGTCAACCCGACCGCCGTGCTGTCGTTGATTTTCACAATCCTGTCATTCGAGAGAATCCCCAGCTTCGCAGCGGGACCTCCCCCCATCGGCTCGACAACGATGATGGTGTCGTTCAAAGCGCGGATCGACAGTCCAACCCCCTGATAGTTGCCCTGCATTTCCTCGGAGGCTTTCTCGAACGCCTTCGGTGGAAAATAGACCGAGTGCGGGTCGAGCTGGTCGAGCATGCCGTTGATCGCTGCCTCCGTAAGTTTGCGCGTATCGACAGGATCAACGTAGTATTTGTCGGAATAGACCAGGATGTCCTGGAATTTTCTCATCTGGTCGTAAATGTTGTCGGCCGAGATCAATCCTCGCCCCTGAAACCCTACCAACATTCCGATGAGCATCACTGCAGCGACCATCCAGACCGAATACCTCTTTTTCATCAGTAACCTCTGTTCGTTCAACAAGAATACTCTTACTTCTTTCAACGCCGGCGGCGGAGGGCTGGTTCCTCGAACCGATGCAAAGGAGCCCGCGCACCCGGAATTCACAACAATATACCGAATATTGTCCCCAGAGAAAACCCGCGATCCTGTGAAACGGCACGGAGCAAAAAAATCCCCGGTCGAAGCCGGGGATCGGTGTTTGGCATCTCACAATCTTGTTAGCGGGCAAGGGCACGGATTTTCACGCGCGCGTCGTCGGCAGCCCTTCCGCTTGGTACCATGGACAAATAGCGTTGATACTCTTCCTTCGCGAGGTCGTTCTGACCCATGAATTCATACAATTGCGCGATGCGGAAGACAAGCGGGGTGCGCGATGGATCGAGGGCAAATGCTTTTTGAAATGAGAGGATCGTTTCAGGATACTTTCGCTGCATCTGATACGCTCGTCCAAGCTGGTAATGACTCTCCGCCTGTTCCGGGGCAACCTCAACATACTTCCGGAACATGACGATCGCCGCATCGATTTCCCCGCGGGCTCTGTGGTATTCGCCGAAATGAAAGTACGCCTGCCACGAAGCCGGGCGCGAGTAGATAGCCTTCTGGTACATGGTCACCGCTTTGTCGCTTTCTCCTTCTTCCGCGAAAATTCCTGCGTGCGCCAACACCCCAAGATAGGGATCCAGCTTCGCGATTTCGTTTGCCTGTTCGTGCGCTTTCTGGTAACTGCCGCCGAGAATGCCCGGCGCGAAGACGTAGTACTGCACGAGCGCTTCGCGGTACACCGTGGAGGATGGATCACATTTCACGGCAAGCTCGAGCTGCGCCTTCACCTTCGGAGCGAGGAACGGCATGCGGACAAGTCCGGCGTATTCATAGTTTGCCATGTACGCTTCAGCCAGCATGTAGTGATACTCCGCGTTTGATTCATCGAGACTGACTGCTTTCTCGAGATGATCGATCGCGCGATCGGAATTTGACGGCTCGTGAAGGTTGTCCATCCCGAGCTGATAGAAAGCTCCAGCCATCGCGGCATCCTTCGCGGGCGCGCTGTGTTCAAGACGCTTCTGGCCAAACTGCAACGGCTGAGACCACGCACCGATCGTCAGTGCAACCATCAGGCTCACAGCGGTGAGCGATCGTCCCATAGCTCTCTTGTCTGCCATCGAGTATCCCCCTTCCCCAATGCCGAAATCCGGTCTGTCTGTACTACGGTTCCCGAGAACGAGAGTTACGACTCCTCCGGCTCAGGAAAAACCCCGCTTTGTTGCATCGGAATCACCACCGCGACCTCCAGTCCACGCGGGGATTTGTTGGCGAGTATGAACCGGTGATTGTCTCCGTAGAGCTGCTCGAGGCGCTCCCGGGTGTTCTTCAGTCCCACTCCTTCATGAACCGGCATGCCGTTCTCCACGGCGAGTCCGGGGCCGTCGTCCACGACCGACAGGCGGAGCGACCCAATACTCCGGCGCGCGGAAATGTCGATGCATCCTCCGCTCGCCCTCGGGGCAACCGCATACCGGATCGAATTCTCCACGAGCGGCTGGAGAATCAGGTTGGGGACCTTGCAGTCCAAGACTTCCGGCTCGACGGCAATCCGGACTTTCAGCCGGTCGCCGAAGCGTGCCTGTTCGATTTCCAGGTAGCGCTGCAGGAAATCGATTTCCTCGCGCAATGTAACCTCCTGGACGCCAACGTTGTGAAGCGAGTACCGCAACAGATCGCCGAGCCGCGCGAGCACCTTGTCGGCTTCATCCACATCCCGGTGCATGAGTGAAGAAATTGTGTTGAAGGTGTTGAAGAGAAAATGCGGGTGAAGCTGCATCTTCAATGACTGCAGCTGTGCCTGCGTAAGCTGGGTCTTCAGTTGCGCGGCGCGGAGTTCGCGCTCGCGAAACTTCCTGTAATACTCCCGGCCGTACCCGATCCCCAGAATGGCCCAGTACGTCAGGAGGTTGATGTGGAAATATACCACGAACGTTCGTTCGATCGCGCGAAAGGCCTCGTAGAGTTGCAGGCGGTCGGGACTGAACGATTGAACGACGATCTCCGCGATCAGCAGCTGTACACTTGACAGCAGCACGCTTGTCATGAGATGAACGATCACAGCGAGAACCTTCGACCCGCGCTCAAAGCGAAACCGCTTTCCCAGCCACAGGACGAGCGGTGCAATGCATCCCCATATATAATAGAAGGAAAGGTTGGTTTTGAGAGCGAGATCCCACGAAACCGGAGTGCGGAAAATATACCGGCCCCAGAGCGCCGACTCGGACGCGAAGAACAACCCCGCCGCCGTCCAGATCAGGAAGTAGGAAACCCATTGTATCCATTTGCGCTCGAACAGACCTTCCCGCCGATCGACGCGCAGTGACTCGGGTGCCATATGTTCAGGCTCGTAAAGTTTTCAAGGCCGTTTGAATCTGCCGCCATGTCATGAGTGCGTGTTCCTCTGATGTCTTGAGTTGTCCGACAACCATGCGGATGGTGTACGCGTCGCCCAGTTTTGTATGCGACAGGAACGTCTCGCGGCTTCCGTTGACGAGGTTGATAAGATCATCGTTGAGCTTGCTCAGCTCCTGCTCCGAGTCCATTCCCTTCGGATGTGCCCGGAAGCAGACCGTCGCAAAGTGTACCGGCGCAAGCACTTCGAAATCCGGATCTTCTTCCACCCACTGCTTGAATGCGCCGGCAATCCGGAGGTGTTCGCGGAGTCGTGCGGCGAGGCCGTCCCAGCCGAAGTAGCGAAGCACAAACCAAAGCTTCAGTGCGCGGAAGCGTCTGCCCAACGGAACACCGTAATCCATGAGGTTGCGCACGACATCGTCATGCGCAGTCCGAAGATATTCCGGGACGAGCGAAAACGCCCGGCGCATGATCTCCGGCTTCCGCGTGTAGAGAACGCTCAGATCAACCGGGACGAACATCCATTTGTGCGGATTGATGACGAAGGAGTCCGCCCGTTCACATCCCTCCAGCACGTATCGCTTCTCCGGGACAATCGCCGCGCTTCCGCCGTACGCGGCATCCACGTGCAGCCAGAGTTTCTCCCGCTCGCAGATGTCCGCAATTGCCGGTATCGGGTCGATGCTCGTGCACGACGTCGTGCCGACTGTTGCCACGACGCAGAACGGCCTGATGCCGTTTCGGCGATCGTCCGCAATGGCTGCGGCGAGCGCCTCCGGCCGGATGCGGAATTGTGCATCAACGGGGATGCGGCGAACCGCATCAAGACCGAAGCCAAGCGTGATAACGGCTTTCTCAACAGACGAATGCGCGAAGTCAGAAATGTACAGGCGGAGCCTGGGAACATCCTTCCTCCCCGCCATTCCATGCTCGCGCATGTTCAGATCCGCCATCGACTCACGCGCCGCAGCGATCCCGTGCATCGTGCTCGTCGATGCGGTGTCGAGGATCATCCCCCAATACTCGGCCGGAAGTCCGATCATCTGTCGCAGCCAGTCCAGCGTGACGGTTTCCAGCTCCGGTACTGCCGGGCACGATTCCCAGACCATTCCGTTGCCGTTCAGGGCAGAGGCGATCAACTCTGCCAGGATGGCCGGACTGCTCGCTGATGAATTGAAATACGCATGGAACCTTGGATGGTTCCAGTGTGTCACGGCGGGCATGATCAGCCGATCTACATCTGCAAGGATATCCGGCATTGGCTCACCGGTTTTCGGCGGAGCCGGGGGAAGAGACCGGATGAGGTCGCCCGGTTTCATATCCGGTCGCACCGGCCTCTCTTCTATAGTGTCCAGGTAATCTGCCACCCAGTCGACCAATTGGTGGCCGTAGTTCCTGAACTCATCGTTCGGCATGTCGCCTAATGGCTTGCGGGATTGATCCACGAGCTTCTTGTCTGTCACGTGATATCCGATCTTCTATTATAGAGATAGAAACTACTTGGCGTTTGGACTCTCCGGGGGCAAAGGACTTGTGACTTCCGCTACGAGCTTCCATCTGCTGGCGACGTCCCGTCTCCATGCATGCAGGTAATAGCCTTTCTCGACGGTTGCAGTTCCCGCCGAAGACAACGCGGTGTAGCTTCCAATGGAATATCCCAGATCACCCGCAGCGGAAACTACGGCGTTGAGTGTGATTCCGGAGGTAAGGTACGGATGGTGGAGGAAAAAGGACTGTATTGAATCCAATCCGATGACGGGTTGAAATCCCTGCCGGTACACCCGGGCGTCAGGCTCAAACGTTTTTTGAAGAAGCGTCTGCACCTTTTTTTCCTTCAGGCTTTGGAAGAACACGCGCTCAGCTTCGATCATCTCCTCGCGGTGCTCCTCTGTGCTCAATGGCGGAATTGCTGTTGTCCGCTTCACGGGATCGGGCGCGTGGAATTCACGCGATCCGGCGAAAGGCCCGGGAAGCTCTGTGCCGACATCGAATACAACTTGCCACACCCCTGACGCTTGTTTCTTCCAGAAGGAAAAATAAAACCCGTAGTATCGCGGCCGCTTCGCCGCGGTGTGATCGGTCCACACCGATGGTCCCGTTGTGTAACCCAGATCGCCGCTGATCGCGATATCAGCCCAGATCGGTTCCCATTCCAGTGTCGTCTCCGTTGGATTCTTCGGCATCGGGACACTCTTCATGGCTTCTTTGTACTTCACGGGGTGGGGTCTGAACACCATCGCGTCATCGGCAAAAAATTGCATGAACGACGGCCGCGCGCCGATCTTCAAACTCGTAGCGGCAAAACTTCGCTCCGCTTCAACGAGCGATGTGAGGGCCTCTCGATGGAGTGTCCCCTGCGCTTTGCCGACAACCGCCAGGAACAAGATTGCAGCAACAATTGCCGCTGTCCTTTTCATAGATTCTCCCATGTTGTCGTACTACCATAAGAAGCCGCCGGATAAGATGCAACAAGGCCCCCGGGAAAACCCGGAGGCCTTGCTTGTCAGATGCCGGGGGTCGTTCCCGCCCCGTCGTTACTGGTTATTGGATGCTGAACGGTGAGACCCTGCTGCGATTTGCCGCCAGGACCTTGTTCATATCCCACAGGATCGTCACCGTCGAACCCGCGGTTGTGAACCGCCTCATTTCGTCGCTTGCCGGGATGTAGTCGGGAACGACAACGGTTGTTCCGGGGCTTCCCGGTGTGATGTTGGGGTTGCCGTCGATCTGACGCTGCGACACCGGGAGACGAATGCCAAGGTCAATCATGCGCCTTCCTTCAAGGAAGAAGATCTCCTGTCGAAGCAGGTAGAGCGTCCTGAAGTGAGAGTAGACCGAGGAGAGCGTGTCGACCATTGCCGTGGTGACGCTCGTGCCGGACGTGGAATAGACCGTAACGATCGACGCACCGCCCCGCTTCTGGATCAACCCTGCGATCGCCGGCTCGTTGGCATCCGACTTGACGAGGAAGGTTGGATCGTTCGGGTGGCCCGGACGGGTGTCTTTATCGTTGTACGTCGTCGTGGGGCGCGATCGTGCCGTTGTAATCGCGCTCTTCATATTCAGCTTCGCACCGGCCAGGTCGCCGTTTGCCAGTGCGACTTCGGCGAGGATCAGGTATGCCTCCTCGGACTTCAGCACCGGGACCTGCGTCCCGTTTGTGGGGTATTTGGGATCGAGAAAGTCGAGCCGCGGCAGAGGCTGGATGTCGTTTGTCGACCTGCCAACGATCGCTGCATACGTCGTCGATGTTAGCTGCGCCGGATCGAACTGGGCGGCGAAAAGATAGGATGTCCCGCCGAGTGCAAGCGCAGCATTCGCTTCCGCAGCAGCGTTGACCTTGTCGCCCAGCATCCGGAACGTCCGTGCCCGGGCCATGCGGCAGTTCGCCTTCATTGCCGATTGTGTCGTCAGGTTGAATGCCGTTTGAAACTGGTCGTTCGCGATCTGAAGCGCCCGTTGTGCCGTCACAGCCGGTCCCTTTTCAGCGATCGGGAAGTTCGTGAACCCTTCGCCGAGGATCAGCAGCGCCATGCCTTTGTAGAAGTAGACTTCGGCTTTCTGATCGTTGGTCGCGAAAATATCGCCCGGCAGAATTGACGAGATTCCGAAATCGGCCAGAGCGTTCAGCTGCAGCGCGTTTTCGTACATCGCGTTATAGGTGAACGAGTTTCCCGTGATTGTCCGCGGATACGAGAGCGTATTGTCGTAGAACGACGTGCGGTTGTCCAGGTTGTCGGAAACCATGTCGCCGATTAACGAGGAGATGCCGATCGTGTTCGAGAAATATCGTCTCATGCCGGTCACGAGCGAAGTCGTTCCGCCGACGGGATTTTCGAGCAAGTTGTCGGCGGTAATGGATGGATTATCCACCTTGGACGGATCGACGAGGTCGCATGCCGCCAGCGAAAGTACGAGCACGCTGAAGAGTGTTCGGACTGCAATGGTTCGCGTTAATGTCATGGTAGTACGCATATGGTCTTCTCCTTTGATTGGGATCCAGTCGTGTTCCATTAGAATGTGAAATCGAGTCCAAGGCGGTACTGCCGCGGCGCTTCAACCGTTGCGCCGGCGATGCCTCCGACCTCGATCGCTGTACTTGGAATGAAACTGGTCTCCGGATCAACATTCGTTGCCTTGATGCCGAAGCTTGCCACATTGCGTACGCTTGCAGTAATTGCGAGTCCGCTCACCAGCCCGCCGATGACAGCGCGCGGCACACGATACCTGACCGAAATTTCCCGGATCTTGAACCAATCACCAGGTTCAACCAGGACCGAGGACGCCGTGTTGCGGTTGTACGGAGTGCTGCCGGGAGCAACCACGGGGATCAGAGACGCTTCCTTCTGATAGAGTGCCGGGTTCGCGAGGCCGTTGACGATGCGCCGCGAGAGCGACTGATTGAGGATGTAGTTTCCCCACGCGCCTTCGAACAATCCGGAAATCGTAATGTCCTTCAGGATCGTGATGTCGGCTCCAAAGGACACCGTGTTCTTCGGAACGGGTGATCCCACATAGACCGTATCCACCCTGCCGCGGTAGGTTCCATCAGATTCGAGATGTGGTTTGCTCACACGGATAATGCCGACCTCTTTTCCTTCCTCCACACGTTGCGGGGCAAACGAAAACCCCGCGATCGTAAACGGGGCCGCGCCGCCGAGGCTGTTAACCCGGTTCTTGAGCGTGGTGTAGTACCCGCGCAGGTTGACCTGTACGTCCTCCATGTCCACGGCGATCGCCCGCATGGTAACCTCGAAGCCCTGGTTGAAGATCTCGCCGACATTCCGCCGCTGCGTACCGAGTCCGGCTGCCGGATCTTCCGTTACCGTGAACATTGCGTCCTTCGTGATCTGACGGTACCACGAGAACTCCACGGAGATCCGATCGTCAAGAAATCCCGCATCGAAGCCCGCATCAACGGACGTCGTGTTCTCCGGTTTCAGATCCGAGTTTCCCGGATTGCCGAAGCTGAGTGCCGATTCGTTGAAGAAAATGTTCGAGATGAACGTTCGGTCTCGCGTGAACGGTGGCGGAAAGGTTCCCGTCTTTCCCCACGATGCACGAAGCTTGAGACTCCCAAGGTACGGCTTGAGCGCATCGGGATAGATTGATTCATCCGAGATGTTGTACGCAACGCCGACCTTCGGGTATGTCTGAATACCGATCGCCTTGCCGAATGTTGAGTTTCCGTCGAATCGAACGCCGACATCGAAGAAGAGCCGGTCCCACAACCCGATCTGATCCTGCGCCAGATAGCCGTAGCTGAACAGTTCACGGTTGCTCTCCTGGGCGGTAACGACGGAAGCGTTGCTGAAAATCTGCGTACCGGGAATTCTGAACGTCGTTCCTGTGCCGTTTTCTTCCCGGTCGTCAATCCTGAACCCCTGCGCCCCCACGATCAGCCGCTGCGTCATGGGCCCGATGGTCGGCACTTTGAATGTTCCTGTATAGTTCAACGTGATAGTTTTGTACTCACGATCGGAACGCGACAAGAGACCGCCGACCGTTCCCCAAAACGCCCCCTGTTCAAGCGGGACATACTGCCTGTTTTCATTCTTCCTGTAGTCGACGCCGATCGTCGCCTTGTTTTCCCACCATGAAAACGGCGTGTAGGTAAAGTTGGTGGAGAAAATCCAGCGATTCACATTCTCCCTCCAGTCGCCGAGCAAATGCTGTGCAAACAGGCTGTCCTTGCTTGCCTGGTTGTTCAGCACATCGAACGCCCCTTCGATTTCGAGATTCGAAAGAAGCGATTCGCTGGAGTTGTCATTCGAGAGGATCCCGTATTCGTCGTGAGTGTAACTCGACGAAACTTCCACGCTCGCAAGCTCGGAGACAACAACCCGCAGGCCCGTGGAGAGATTGTAGAGCTTTTCGTTGAGCGCGTCCTGTGTGACGACACCCTTGTTCTCCGACATTTTCCCGGCGACGTTGTACGTGATGACGTCGCTCCCGCCGACAGCGTTCAGGCCATATCCCTGGTAGAGGCCGGGACGGAAGAACTTGTTCTTCGTCATGTCGTTTGAAAAGTCCTTGAGAGGTTCAACGTCCGAGCCCGATGTCACATTGGCGCTCCATCGGATTGCGCCTGGAATCCCCTTTTTCGTAAAGATCTGTATGACGCCGTTTGCAGCTTCCGCGCCGTAGAGGGTCGCGGCCGCGCCTCCTTTGATAACCTCAATATGGTCGACATCGCCGGAAAGAATATCGGAAATCGACGAAGAGATCTGTCCTCCGGTGGCGTTCGAAAGCCGCCCCTGGTAGTTGTTGTCAACCCGGACTCCATCGACGTAGATGACCGGTGTCGGCTGTCCCAACGCGGACTTGATGCCGCGTGTCATGATGCGCGCTGACGAGCCCGGTGCACCGCCGGGTGTGTACGACATCAATCCCGGCACACGCCCCTGCAGGAGTTGATCGACGGACTTCGCAGGACTCAGGTCGACATCTTTTGAAGAGATCGACTCAACAACGGACGGCAGCCGCTTCTTCTCTGTTGCGGCTCCCTGGCCTGTGACGACGACCTCGTTCAGCTGCACCGCTGTTGCCGCAAGTCCGAAATCCAGCGTAGCGGTTTCTCCGGCCACGACCTTCACGTCCCGCGCAAGCTCCTTGTAGCCCACATAGCGGGCGCGCACGGTGTATGTGCCGGGAGGAACCTGTTTGATGACGAACAGTCCCTCGAGATTTGTCGAAGCCCCAAGGCTCGTGCCGACGATAAAGACGTTGGCGCCAATCAGCACCTCGGACCGGCCTGCTTCCGAAACAGTCCCGCGAATCTCGCCGGTTTTTGTCTGGGCCGCTGCAGGTGTACCGTTCGCGGCGACGAGAAGCAGCAACACCAAGAATCCAGTGCTAAAACGTAGGAGCAATTTTTTCATGATCTCTCCTTGTTGGTGATGGAGTATCGTTGATTTAATGGAGACAGAATCCTGTCGAACACATCAGTGAAGAGAAGGCGGGCGCTCTCGTGAAATGTACATCGGCCAGAGGCTGCGGAGAAGCAAAAAGCCACGAAGCGGACTATTTTGCTTTTGGACGCGTACGATTCGTTGATGGATGGAAGCGCATTGTGCAGGACCAGTCGTCACGGACTGTGAGCGATGACGCCGGTTCTTTCATGAAGAGCACGCGGTGATGATGCGGGTGTTGTTGAAGTTCGACGACAGAGAATGAAACGGGTCGGGAGACGCCGGGCGGCGCGGCAATCGGGTGAACGATCACCGGTGCGATGCGATGAAACGGGGAGTTGTTGCCGGCGAAATTGGCTGTGCGCGTTAGAGTGTGGTTCCCAGAAGATCGGGCAGGTTGCTCCTGTAGCTCCGGCTCATCGTCAGCTGCGTACCGTCTCGCATGATGACAACATACTCACCGTGGAACCAGGGCTGCAGCTCTTTGATTTTCTCGATGTTCACGAACGTTGATCGGTGAATGCGGATGAACATTGCCGGGTCGAGTTTCTTCTGGATGGCGTTCATGGTTTCCCGGAGCAGGTGCGTCTCGTTGCCCACATGAAGCCTGACGTAATTGCCCGCAGCCTCAATCCAGTCTATTTCATCATTCTTCAGGAAGAAAACCCTTCCTCCCGACTTCACGACGAGGCGGTCGGCTTGCTTCTTTGGACCTTTCAGCTGCCTCAGGAGTGAATTCAGCTGTTGGTTGATCTCGTTTCTACGCCCTGGCTCCAGGTGCTCACGAACACGGTTCAGGGCCGTCTGAAAGCGCTGCCTGTCGAATGGCTTCAGCAGGTAGTCTATGGCATGGACATCAAACGCCTGTACCGCGTACTGATCGTATGCTGTGACAAAGATGACGGCCGGAAATCGCTCCGGGCCAATCGTCTCGATCACACCAAATCCATCCAGTTCCGGCATCTGAATGTCGAGAAAGACAAGATCGGGAGTAAGAGACGCGATCGATTGCACCGCCTCCGCACCGTTCGTGCACTCATCGACGATTTCGACATCCATTTCTGTCTTCAGCAGCTCGCGAATCTTGTTGCGCGCTGGCGGCTCGTCATCAACGATGAGGGCCCGGATCTTCTTCGTGTCTACCATAGCAACTCTCTTTCTGTTGATGCGGAACGGATCCCACGTGGGCGGCCGGGAACATTGCCGTTCCCGGCAAGTGTCCGGCAGACCCCATCCAAGTGTGAGACGATTCATCAACAGGAAAAGTTGCACGGCCGACAATGGCGATGTCGGGAATCTTCATGTGGGCTATTCTGCCGGCTACTGTGCGTGCATTCCGACGAGCAGGATCCTGAAGAAAGGAATTGTTCGCACTATGAATCGTTCAAGCCCCGCCTCTTCTGCCAACCTGCGAAACTCACGCACTGTGAATCCCCTGCGCACAGAAAGAACCGCATCGGTCCTTGTCATTGGATTTCTTGTGGTGAGCGCGGTATAGAGCCAGGCCACACACACCGCCATCGGGCCTCTCGTCAAATCAACGATCACGAGTCCTATCCGACTGAGCTCTCGCATTGATCGCATGATCCGCACGCCGTCCGCCGATGAAAAGTGATGCATTGTGAGCGAGCAGAGGACGATGTCAAATGACGCCGGGGGGTAGTCGAGGTTAAGGATGTCGCCTGCTTCGATTGTGATTTCCGGGACGTGTTCTGTGAGTCGTCGCGCTTCATTCAGAACAAGCTGATGCTTGTCCACGGCCGTGATGTGGATTCGCCGCTTCCTCTTCCGCGCCAGCCGGGAGAGATAGAGCGGGATGTCGGCCGAGCCGGTTCCGAGATCGAGAATTGTTATAACGCGGTCGCCGGCCCGTTCCAGAAACCCGCCAATGCCCAGGCGGATGGCCCGCTCGCCTCCAAAGAACCTGTTCACGGTCCGGATGCTCTGAAGCTCATCGCGGAGAAGCCCTTCATCGGCGTTCGGGTCCTCGATGAGTTCGGGAAGCCCGGGATCAAATTTTCTCTCTGACATATGAAACCTCATCACGTGATAACCGGCGCCCCCCGGCTCCGGTTCCTTCTGTCTGGAATTGCTTTCTTCCTCATTCCTGCTATCTTTCCATCACCCAACGTCCAATCGTCCATCCATCCCGACTGCCATGAAGAGTCTCAAACCTCCCCGTCTTCGCAAAGGGGACCTTGTTGGAATTATTTCCCCCGCCAGCCCTCCTTCAGCTCAGGAGAAAATCGACAAAGGGGTCCGCTACCTTGAGGGGCTCGGCTACCGCGTGAAGATTGGCAAGTATGTCATGGAGCGCCATGGTTATCTTGCCGGGACCGACGCCCAACGGGCAGAGGACCTGAACGACATGCTCCGCGACCGGGAAGTCCGGGCGGTGTTTGCAATCCGGGGCGGATATGGAACTCCCAGGCTGTTGCATCTTGTCGATTATGCTGCTGTCCGGCGCGACCCGAAGATCGTGGTCGGGTACAGCGACATTACCGGGCTTCAGCTGGCATTGTACAGGAAGACCGGATTGATTACTTTTTCCGGCCCGATGGTTGGCGTTGAGATGTGGGACTCCATCGACCCGTTCACAGAGGAGCACTTCTGGCGCCTGGTTACCTCGTCGACCCGGATTGGTGCGCTCCTCAATCCCGGAAGCACAGCGATGCGGATCTACAGGAAGGGGCGGGCGCGGGGAACGCTCTTGGGTGGGAATTTTTCCCTCCTCGCTTCACTCCTGGGGACGCGGTATCTTCCAGACTTGCGGAAGTCTATTCTTCTCCTGGAAGATGTTGATGAGGCTCCTCATCGTGTCGACCGCATGTTTGCCCAGCTTTTCCACTCGGGCATCACCGGCTCCATTTCCGGACTCGTACTCGGTGCGTTCACGGACTGTGTTCCGTCCGACCCATCGAAACCGCATCTCACCATCGACCAGGTGATCGACGACGCCGTGGATCGGATGGGGTGCCCCGTCATCGGCAACCTTCAGTACGGCCACATTCCGCGGAAGCTGACGATTCCCTTCGGCGTCCGGGCGGTTCTCGACGCACGCGACGGGACGTTGAAGATACCGGAGAGCGCGGTACGCTAGCGATTGTTTGTTTCAGCACACAAGCATCGTTCGTCTTCATTGACTATCCTTCAACTTATCGTTACATTTTGTTCATCATTGAACGTCGCGGCGTGATTCTGGCTTGATGAACATTGGTGTTTTCGCCTCCGGACGCGGGTCAAACTTCCAGGCAATTCTCAACGCTATTCAACAGGATCGGCTCCCTGCGCGTGTCACGCTTGTGCTGAGCAACAAGGGGGATGCGGGTGCGTTGGATATTGCTCGCACATACTCTCTTCCCGCCCTGCATCTCAGTCACAAGCAGTTCTCCGATGAGGCATCGTTTGCTTCGGCAATGCTTGACGCGTTGAAGCAGCACGACGTTCATCTGATCGCGCTCGCTGGATACCTCAGGAAGATTCCGTCGTCCGTCGTTCAAGCATACAGGAATCGCATCCTGAACATTCATCCTGCGCTGCTCCCTTCATTCGGGGGCGCAGGAATGTACGGTCATCACGTTCACGAAGCGGTTCTTGCATCGGGAGCGAAGTACAGCGGAGCCACGGTTCATCTTGTCGACGACGATTACGACCGCGGACCCATCGTTCTGCAAAAAACGGTTCCGGTCGACGAGCTCGACACTCCCGAGACGCTGGCTGCCAAGGTGCTGAATATTGAGCACGAGATATACCCTCTCGCCCTCAAAGCCTTCGCTGAAAACAGAGTAACGATCAACGAAAGGTCTGTGTGGATACATTGACATCGTTCAAGGTACCGACCCTCGAACGCGATACCTGGACTGACTCTCCGGAGGGATCCTTGCTGACCATCCGACGTGCGCTTGTAAGCGTTTCCGACAAACGTGGAATTGTTGAGCTGGCACAGGGTCTGCGGCGCTTTGGCGTCGAGCTGATCTCGACCGGGGGAACTCACCAGGCGCTGAAAGAGGCCGGCATTGAAGTCAAATCCGTGTCCGATGTTACAGGGTTTCCCGAAATCCTTGACGGGCGCGTCAAAACGCTGCACCCGGCAATCCATGCCGGCATCCTCGCCGCAGCCGACAATCCGCTTCACCTGAAGCAGCTCGCGCAGCACCACATCCAGCCGATCGACCTCGTTATTGTCAACCTCTATCCATTTGAACAGACGATCGCCGGAGAAAACGTCACGCTCGAACAGGCGATTGAACAAATCGACATCGGCGGACCTGCGATGGTGAGGGCGGCCGCGAAAAACTACCGCCATACGGCTGTTGTGGTGAACCCCGATCATTATGTCGCCCTGCTCGAAGAACTGACGAAGCACAACGGAGCCGTCTCTGCTGAAACGCGCTTTGCGTATGCGCGCGAGGCGTTTCAACATACCGCGACCTACGATACGATTGTCGCTTCCTACTTCAGCGGTATCCAATCATCGCCGGGGCTCCCCGACGTTGTGACATTGTCGATGAAGAAGAACTCAACGCTGCGATACGGCGAAAATCCACACCAGGCTGCAGCGCTCTATGGAAAGTTCGACACGTACTTCAAGAAGCTGCACGGGAAAGAACTTTCGTACAACAACATTCTTGACATCAACGCCGCGGTGCTGCTGAGCGCAGAGTTCGACAAACCGACCGCGGTAATCATCAAGCATAACAATCCGTGCGGCGTCGGATCCGGTGAGACCTTGCACGATGCGTACACGAAGGCGCTCGCGACCGACTCGAAATCGGCGTATGGAGGAATTGTCGCGGTGAACCGCGTGCTCGACATGAGTACGGCGGAAGCCATCAACGACATTTTTACCGAGGTCGTGATTGCCCCGGGTTTTGCCGAGGGCGTGCTTGATCTCATGGTGAAGAAGCGCGACCGCCGGTTGATCCAGCAGGCGATCGACGTGCGTTCGACGAAAGCGCTTGACATCCGCAGCGTCGTCGAGGGGTTGCTTGTGCAGGAACGTGACCAGTACCGGATTGCGCGGGAGGACCTGCGCGTTGTCACACATCGCAAACCGACAGAAGACGAACTTGAATCGTTGATCTTTGCATGGCGCGTGGCGAAGCACGTGAAGTCCAACGCCATCATTTATGCGCGCAAAGACCGGACGCTCGGCATCGGCGCAGGGCAGATGTCGCGTGTCGACTCGGCCAAGATTGCCGTCATGAAGGCCGCCGAAGCGGGGCTGGATCTTGCCGGCTGCGCCGTGGCCTCCGATGCATTTTTCCCCTTTGCCGACGGGCTTCTCGAGGCCGTCAAGGGGGGCGCGGTATGCGTCATCCAGCCGGGCGGCTCGGTACGTGACGACGAGGTCATCAAGGCTGCCGACGACCATCATGTCGCCATGGCGTTCACGTCGATCAGACATTTCCGACACTAACTCTCAATCACTCAATACAAACCACCAACGTTCGCAATGGGCCTTTTTTCACTTTTTTCTGCAGACATCGCTGTCGACCTCGGCACGGCCAACACCGTCATCTGGATGAAGGGAAAGGGAATTGTCCTGAACGAGCCCTCCATCGTTGCCTTCGACCGCAACACGAAGAAGATCATCGCCATCGGACACGAAGCGCGCGAGATGCTCGGGCGCACCCATCGCGACATCCGGACCATCCGTCCCATGAAAGACGGCGTCATCGCGGATTTCGAAATAGCAGAAGGAATGCTCCGCGAGTTCATCCGGAAGACAAGCGTGGGGTGGGTGCCAAGCCGGCGTATCGTCGTCTCGGTTCCTTCGGGGATCACGGAGGTTGAAAAGCGGGCGGTGCGCGACGCGGCAGAGCATGCCGGCGCCAAGGAAGTTCATTTGCTCGCAGAGCCCATGGCATCTGCGATCGGCATCGGACTTGATGTTGACGCCCCGGTGGGCAATATGGTTGTCGATATCGGCGGCGGTACGACGGAGATCGCCGTCATCGCCCTCTCCGGTATTGTCACGGAGGAATCGATCCGCGTGGCGGGAGACGAGAAGAACAACGCGATCATCCAGTTTTTCAAACGCAACCACAACATCCTCATCGGCGAGCGGACGGCAGAGGCAATCAAGTGCGAGGTGGGCTCGGCAATGCCGCTGAAAGAGGAAATTACGATCCAGGTCAAAGGACGCGATCTCGTCAACGGCGTCCCGAAGACGACTGAAGTCAGCTCTGTGGAAATCCGCGAAGCGCTGAACGAACCGATCGCCCAGATTGTTGAAGCAGTGAAGGTGACGCTCGAGCGGACACCTCCCGAACTTTCGGCGGATATTCTGGACCGCGGCATCATGCTGACCGGCGGCGGTGCACTGCTCAAGGGACTTGATGAGCGCATCCGGCTTGAAACCAATCTGCCCGTCCACGTTGCCGAGGATCCACTCACGGCGGTGGTGCGGGGCACGGGACGAGTGCTCGAAGACCTCAGGCACTTTTCGAAGGTCCTCATTAAGAGCAAGCGGTATTAGGCGCGCTCTCCGGGCTCGCCAATTTCGTGAGCGAGCCTTCTCCCTTCCGGCGACGGCTCCTCTCCTCATAACGTTCAATCAACGGCATGTTCAAACGTCTCTACAATCTCGCGCTGGTGTTCAGGGAGTATGCCGTCCTGTCCGCTCTCCTGGTGCTCTCCTTGATTCTGATGGCGCTTGGCGACAACACCCAGATTCGCCACATCCGGAGTGTTGCCACGGTGGCCTTCGGCGTTGTCGAGGAACAATTCTCCTTTATCCCGCGGTACTTCGCCCTGCGCGGCGAGAACGACATGCTGCGCCGGATGAATATTGATCTCGCTGACGAAGCGAGCCGGCTGCGCGAAGCACGACTTGAAAACGACAGGCTTCACCGGCTCCTCGCTTTGAAGGAAACAACCCCGTACCCCGTTCTTGCCGCCAAGGTTGTCGGGAAGAACCTCACCCTGCTGCGCAATACTCTTACACTCAATGTTGGAAAACTCGACGGCGTCCTTCCGCATATGCCCGTCGTGAGCGATGGCGGACTTGTCGGCGTCATTGCGAGCGTGAACGATCACTACAGTGTTGTCAGAATTCTGCTCAATGCCGATTTTCGCGCGAGCGCGAAGGTCGAGCGAAGCCGCGTCGACGGCATCCTTGCCTGGGACGGCGACGATCTGCTGTTGTCCAACGTCGCAAAGACACTCGACGTTGTGGCCGGAGATACTGTGATCACGTCCGATTACAGCAGCACCTACCCCGCGAAGATCCGCATCGGCGTTGTGCGGGAAGTAAGCGAACAGCCGGGCTCGTTGTTCAAAAAAGTCTACGTTACACCGGGCGTGAATTTCGTGAAGCTTGAAGAAGTGTTCGTGGTATCGTACCAACCTGATCCCGAGCGTCTGGAGGTGGATCAGTCCACACCGCAGAAGACCCGACGGTAGTTCCTCGGTACCGTCGCCGTTTCATCTCAACATTGGGGATGGTTCTATGAAAGTACTCAAATTCGGCGGCTCCTCGGTCGCCGATGCAAAACGCATTCGATCTGTTGCGCATATCGTCCTGGCAGCGGCCAGGAAAGAGCGCGTGGTGGTTGTCGTCTCGGCCTTCCAGGGGGTCACCAACATGCTGCTGCAGTGCGCCCGCAGCGCTGAAAAGGGAGATCTCGCATACGAGCAGCTCTACAATCAGATCGCACACAAGCACAGGGAAGCGATCGACGCGCTGCTCGAGCGCGGCAAACGGAAGACAACAATCGATGGTGTGGACGAACTCCTCGAAGAACTCCAGAAGGTGCTCCACGGCATGTTTCTCCTCCGAGATTGTCCGCCACGCGCCCTGGACCTGACGGCAAGTTTCGGTGAGCGCCTCTCTGCCACGATCATCGCTGCATACCTCCAACAACTCCGCCCGGCGGTGTTCGTCGACGCGCGCCAGTTTACAATTACGGACGACCAGTTCACGCATGCCGCCGTCCTGTTCGATCAAACAAACAAAAAGATCCGCGCCTATTTCAACCGGCTCGGACAGAAGAAAGGCCCGGCGCCGATTCCCGTTGTCACGGGATTTGTTGGTTCAACAGAAGACGGGCGCACAACGACAATCGGTCGCAACGGCTCGGACTATACAGCAGCGATTCTCGGCGCAGCACTGAACGCGTCAGTCATCGAGATCTGGACGGATGTCGACGGCATCCTGAGCGCCGACCCGCGGTCGGTGCCTTCAGCGTTCGTGCTTTCCCAAATGTCGTACGAGGAAGCCATGGAGCTTTCGTACTTCGGGGCGAAGGTCCTCCACCCCGCGACGATTGCTCCAGCTGTGGCGAAGAAGATTCCCATTGACATCAAGAACACGCTCAACCCCGGCGCACCGGGTACGCGTATCTCCGAGAAAGCTGAAAACTGGGAAGGGGTCGCGAAGGGCATTGCGTCGGTCGACAACATTGCGCTGCTCACGCTGCGCGGGCTGAGCATGGTCGGTGTCCCCGGAACGGCAGAACGCCTCTTCAGGGCCCTGGCGTCACACCGCGTCAACGTGATTCTGATTTCCCAGGCTTCATCCGAACACACGATCTGCTTTGCTGTCAGCACCTCTGATCTTGCCGCCGCCAAACGGGCGGTCGGGTCCGAATTTCACTTCGAGCTCCAGAGCAGGCTGACGAGTCTCGATATCAAGGCCGATCAGACGATCATTGCGATTGTTGGTGAGGGGATGAAGGGAACGCCCGGCGTCTCGGGCAAAGTATTCCAGGCGCTCGGCCGCAACGGGATCAACGTCTCGGCAATCGCCCAGGGTGCGTCGGAGCGCAATATCTCGTTCGTGATTCAGTATAGCCAGATGAACCGTGCGCTCAACGTCATTCACGAAGCGTTTTTCGAGAAGCACAAACATCTCGCCGTGATTCTCGTTGGCGTCGGCAATATCGGATCGACGCTTCTCCGCCAGCTTCACCAGCAACGAGCCTTTCTCCTTTCCCAGGGTTTCGATGTCAGGGTCTGTGGAATCGCGAACAGCAAGCAGTTCATCCTCGACCCTGCGGGTATCGATCTGACGGTGTGGCGCGACAAACTTCATCGCTCACACAGAACAATGTCTCTCGGAGAATTTGCCCATCAGGTTGGCCGCATGGAGTTGATCAACGCGGTGCTTGTGGATTGCACCGCAAGCTCCGATGTGGTCGAGGCCTACCCCGACTTCGTCAACGCCAATCTCCACATCATCACACCAAACAAGAAGGCAAACGTTCTGCCGTGGAGCCGCTACAGCGCTTTGCTTGACCTCATGAAGAGCCGGCATCAGCATTTTCTCTACGAAGCCAATGTCGGTGCGGGGCTGCCCGTGATCTCCACGCTGACCGATCTTATCTCCAGCGGCGATCAGATCGTGAACGTCGAGGGCATTCTCTCGGGAACGCTGAGCTACCTGTTCAATCACTTTGACGGCACGAAACCGTTCAGTGAGTTCGTCCGCGAGGCAAACCAGCTTGGTTTCACGGAACCCGATCCGCGCGAAGACCTTTCGGGGGGCGATGTTGCGCGCAAACTTCTCATACTTGCACGCCATCTTGGTCTGAAGCTGGACATGAGCGACATCCACGTGGAGAACCTGATCCCGCGTCCTCTCCGCTCCGGAGAATTCACCGACGCGTTCTATGCCAGGTTTGCCCGGTTTGATTCCGCCATGCAAGAGCGTTTTCAGAAGGCACACGCGCGCGGCAACGTGCTTCGGTACGTCGGAACGCTCCGCGGTACCGAGGCATCCGCAGGGCTCAAGGAGGTCCCACCGGACCACCCGTTCGCCGGCACAAGGGGAAGCGACAATATCATCGCCATTACGACACAGCGGTACGCACGCACTCCCCTTGTTGTTCAGGGCCCGGGAGCAGGCGCCGATGTGACCGCGATGGGTGTCTTTTCGGACATACTGAAGCTCCTTCACTATCTCCCGTATTGAGAATGAGCAAACTGATTCCACGATCGGTCAAGGCATTCGCGCCGGCCACGATCTCCAACCTTGGGCCGGGATTCGATGTTCTCGGCGTTGCGCTCCACAAGCCCGGCGATTTTGTTCTCGCGCGCAGGCAGGCGGAACCAGGGCTCGAGTTCTCGGTTCGTACGGCCCAGGCGCAGGTTCCCCTGGAATCGAAATCCAACGTCGCAGCGTACGTTGCGGAACAAATTCTCGCCGAGGTGAAACCGCCGTTCGGCATTCGGATGGAACTCGAGAAGGCGATGCCGATCGGGTCCGGTCTTGGAAGCTCGGCCGCCAGCAGTGTTGCCTCCGCAATGGCGGTCAATGCGTTGCTTCCCAAGCCGCTCGAGAAGACCGATTTATTGCGCTTTGCTCTCCAGGGCGAGCTGTTCGCGTGCGGATCGCTTCATGCCGACAATGCCGCTCCTTCGCTTCTTGGAGGCGGCTGCCTGATCCGGAGCTACGACCCGGTTGATGTCATACCAATTCCTGTCGATCCATCACTCGTGTGGGTTGTCATTCACCCGCATGTTGTTGTGCTCACCAAGAAATCACGCGCAATCCTTCCGCATCAGATCCCCCTTCGTACAGCGGTGAGGCAATGGGGAAATGTTGCGGGACTTGTGCTTGGCCTTGCCGGTGGAGACAAGGAGCTCATCCGCCGGTCCGTTGAGGACGTCATCATGGAACCGCTCCGCTCGAAACTCATTCCGGGCTTCGACGCCGTGAAGGAGTGTGCTCTTGCGGCGGGTGCCCTCGGGTGTTCCATTTCAGGTTCCGGGCCATCGGTGTTTTCGATCGCATCGTCAATGCAGTCCGCGAAGGTGATCAGCGCTGCAATGGTCCGTGCGTTTCGTCTTTCAGCCGGAGTCAGCTGCGACAGCTTCATTTCCAGAACCAATCACCATGGTGCGCGCATCGTCTGGAGAAAAGACCGATGAGGTTTCGATCCATCCTCGGCCAGAGTCCGGTTGTCGGATTTCGCGAAGCTCTCTTCCGCGGGCTTGCACCAGACGGAAGCCTTTACATCCCGGAGTTCATCCCGGCGCTTCGGCTGTCCCTGAAATCGGCCGGAGACGCTCACCGGCTGCCGGAACTTGCCGCCGAAGTGATTTCTGAATTCGTGGACGATATTCCCCGCGAAGAAATCCGGGCGATGACCGAGCGATCGTTCAGCTTCCCCATCCCGCTTATCCGCCTCGAACAAAACCTGTTTCTCCTTGAGCTGTTTCACGGACCGACGCTTGCGTTCAAGGATGTCGGTGCGCGGTTCATGGCGCGCGCGCTTTCGTACTTCCTTGCAACGCAGGAACAGCATCTGACCATTGCCGTCGCGACCTCGGGCGACACGGGAAGCGCGGTGGCTCACGGATTCTTCAACGTCCCCAATATTTCGGTGTTTGTCTTTTACCCGTCCGGCAAGATCAGCAAGCTGCAGGAGCAGCAAATGACCACGCTCGGCGGAAACATCCATGCCATCGAAGTCGAGGGAACGTTCGACGACTGCCAGCACCTCGTCAAGCGCGCTCTTGCCGATCATGAGCTTGTCCGTCAGACCAATCTCACGACGGCCAATTCGATCAATCTCGGCCGGCTGCTTCCGCAGGTAACTTACTACGTCTGGGCGGCGCTCCTGTACAAACAGATGATGGGCGAAGCTGCGCATGCAGGTCCGGGACCGGCGATTGCCGTTCCGAGCGGTAATTTTGGGAACCTGACAGCTGCGACGTATGCGAAGCGGATGGGATCGCCGATTGCCGGCTTTCTCTCTGCGAGTAATGCAAACAACGTTGTCCCCGAGTACTTTTCCACGGGCGCATTCAATCCCCGGCCGTCGCTCCAGACGTATTCGAATGCGATGGATGTCGGCAATCCGAGCAATTTCGCCCGCCTCCTTGCGCTGTACGACAACGATCGCGCGAACCTCCGGCGCGATATTACAGCCATGAGCATCAGTGACGAAGAGACCGTCACCGAAATGCGGCGAACGTACGACCGGTGCGGGTACGTGCTGGATCCGCATACAGCGGTCGGTGTTGCGGCTGCGCGGCAGGGTCACTCTTCGGGGACACCGGTGTTGCCCACCATTGTCGCTGCGACAGCGCATCCGGCGAAGTTTCCCGAGGTCGTTTTCAAAGCGCTGGGGAAATCCGTCCCTCTTCCGCCCCAGCTGGCGGAGGCGATGAGTCACACGAAGAAGAGCGTCCGGATTTCGGCAGACTATGGACGTGTACGTGAACTGCTCGGATCGTGACGGATCTCACCTCCGCGAAATTGATTCTCGGGGGTTTTCTCGATAGTATTATGAGTCGATAGCAAAGGGTTCTCGAATGGAACATTATCTTCGGTCTGCTCTGGTTGCGTTGGCGCTCCTGTTGCTCCAGACGACCTTTTTGCCGTTGGTGTCGATTGGCGGGTTTGTCCCGGATGTGTTTCTCATCTGGGTTGTGTACGTCGCCGTTCGACGCGGGCAGATCGAAGCAACGATCACGGGATTCATCGTCGGGCTGCTGCAGGATGCCGTCTCGATGCAGTTTTTCGGCTTGAGCGCTCTCACGAAGACTATTGCCGGGTTCGTCGCCGGATATTTTTTCAACGACAATAGCACAGAGCAAACGCTGGGCTCGTACCGATTCCTGACGATTGTTCTCCTTTCATCCGTCGTCCACAATGTTATCTACTACGGAATCTTCCTTCAGGGAATCCAGGATTCGGTCGTGACAACGACGATTGAGTTCAGCGTCTTCACGGGCCTCTACACTGTTTTTGTCGGAATGTTTCCCATGTTCGCGTTTGTCCGGAAATACAGACTCTCGCAATCCCTATGATCCACGACGAACAATTCGGATCGCTCGAACGGCGCAGAACGCTGACGATCTTCATCCTCGCGGTTTTTGCCCTCTTGATGCTGCGGCTGTATCAGCTGCAGCTGTTGTATCACGTCGAGATGGACAAGAAATCCGAAGAAAACAGTGTTCGGGCACTCGTCAAGGAACCGGTCAGGGGATACATCTACGATCGAAACGGCAAACTCATCGTGGACGTCGGCCCTTCGTATTCCGTCACACTCGTTCCGGCTGAATTCGAAAAGCGCAACATCCCGCTGCTGTCTTCCATCCTCCAGATGGAACCGCAAACGCTCGAGGAGCGCATCAACAGGGCGAAAGTATATTCCCCGTTTCTTCCGGCGCGCATCAAGCGTGATGTCGATATGCGGACGCTCGCTGCGATCGAGGAGAATATGACGACGCTCCGCGGTGTCTCCTTCCAGGTGGAATCGAAACGCGTCTACCCGACAAGCGCCCACGCTTCGCATTTGCTCGGCTATCGACGGGAAATCTCCGATGCTCAACTCACCGAGGCAACCGAGGCGAGACCCGGAGATCTTGTCGGCGTCGCCGGCCTTGAATCGCGTTACGAACAGCTCCTGCGCGGCATCAAGGGCTTCGAATATGTATCCGTAAACTCCAAGGGACAGATCATTGGAAGCTTCGAGGATGGTAAGCGTGATCGCTCCGCGGAAGAAGGCGACGATCTGCTGTTGAGCGTCGATGTTGGTCTGCAGGCCTTTGCTGAGTCGCTTATGACGAACTACAGCGGCGCCATCGTTGCGATGGATCCCAACGACGGCGGAATTCTCGCCCTTGTCAGCAAACCGGACTACGATCCATCGATCATGAGCGGCGTGACTCCGGCGGACCTGTGGGCTGAGCTTCAGACAAGTCCGACAAAACCGCTCTTCAATCGCGCGACGCTCACACGCTATCCTCCCGGATCGACATTTAAGATGGTTCTTGCTGCAGCCGCCCTGCAGGAAGGAATTATCGACGAGAACTTTCGCATTCATTGCACCGGCGGGTTCCGTTTCGGCAACAGAACGTTTACCGATCTTCATGTGCACGGGTCCGTCAACGTTGTCGAGGCAATTCAACGGTCGTGCAACGTGTTCTTTTATCAACTGATGCTGAAGGTTGGATTTGACAAGTGGACGGAGTACGGACGGCGGTTTGGATTCGGACAATACACGAACACCGATACGGGTGAGGAGACCACCGGTTTGCTTCCTTCAACCCAGTATTATGATTCGCGTTACGGCAAGGGGAAATGGACGCAGGGCTTTCTCATCAGTCTTGCAATCGGTCAGGGAGAGGTCGGCGTGTCGCCGCTGCAGATGGCACGCTATGCCGCGGCTCTTGCGAATGGCGGAATTGTGTACCGGCCGCATGCTGTGGAGATGGTTCGCAACAAGGAACGACATACGCTCGATCCGATTCCGCACGATTCCACACTTGTCGGTCTTTCACCCCACGTGATGGACCTGATCAGGGACGGCATGCAGCGGGTGGTCCACGCACCGGGTGGCACCGGCGGACTTGCACGCATTCCCGGCGTCATTTCGGCCGGCAAAACAGGAACCGCCCAAAATCCGCACGGGAGAGACCATGCCTGGTATATTGGCTTCGCTCCCTTCGACCACCCGAAGATTGCGATTGCGGTGATGCTTGAGAATTCCGGGTTCGGCGGCGCAAAAGCAGCCCCGCTCGCCGGGCTTGTAATGGAGCGCTATCTTTACGGCGAGCTGATTCGCAACAAACCCAAGGCGGTGCAGGCGCAAAAATCTGTTGCCGGCGCACTTCCATCGCCCGACCAACAGCATTGAACAATCCATAATTTCTGAAACTTTTCGAGCGTCACCCCATGTACGATTACCTCAGAGAGTACTTCGACTTCAAGGCACTGCTCATGTGCCTGGCCCTGGTTGTGTTGGGACTGCTCTCTGTGTACAGCGCCACATTCGACGTCGGAGCGGCCGCAGCGTTCAAGAAGCAGCTCCTCTGGGGGGGAATCGGACTTCTCGCTCTCTTCACGATGGCATTCTTCCCGATCAGGACTCTTCAGCGGATCGCATTTCCCGTTTATGCCCTGAACCTCCTTCTTCTCTTCATCGTGCTTGTGATCGGTGAGCGCGTCTCAGGATCAAAGAGCTGGTTCGGCCTGGGAGGATCGGGCGGAGCGGGAGGCCCGGCGTCGTTTGGTGGCCAACCCTCCGAGTTCGCGAAGGTCGCAACCGTTCTGGCTCTCTCCGCGTTTCTCGCGCGCACATCGGTCTCCCTCTCAAACGTCAAGCATCTGCTCATCGCGTTTGGCATTGTCGGGATGCCGATGCTCCTCATCCTTGCTCAACCTGATCTCGGAACCTCCGTCGTATTCTTCGCGATGTTGCTGCCCGTGCTCTACTGGGCCGGCTCATCGAACTTTGTCCTCGCCGCAATCATCGCACCCATCATCGCTGCGGCCGGAGCCTTGTTCGGAACGTGGATTTTTCTCCTCTCGCTCGTCGTCAGCGGATCGCTTCTGTACGCTGCCCGTGAAAACAGGTTTGCCGCGGCGGTCGTTTTTGGTCTCACGCTTGCGGTCGGATTATCCGTCCAGGCGGTCTACGAACGCATGCCTGCGTATCAGCAGAAACGAATCTCGACGTTCATGAATCCAGGCGCCGATCAAAAAGGAGCGGGATACAACGTTTATCAATCGAAGGTTGCCATTGGCTCCGGAGGATTCTTCGGCAAGGGATATTTGCAGGGGACGCAAACGCAGTTGAATTTCATCCCCGAACAATGGACGGATTTCATTTTCTGCGTCCCCGGTGAAGAATTCGGGTTTGTCGGCGCATCGCTTGTCATAGGATTATTCACGGGTCTCCTGCTTCACGGGGTAAATGTGGCCGGAATGTCCAAAAACAAGTTTGCCAGCGCGGCGGCCATAGGCATCACCGGGATTTTTGGCTTCCATGTACTCGTCAACATCGGCATGTCGATGGGACTCCTCCCTGTCATCGGCATACCCTTGCCATTTCTCAGCTATGGTGGATCCGCACTTGTTGCAAACATGGCGATGGTCGGTCTCTTGATGAACTTCTATGCCAACCGCAAAGAGCATTGACGATCGCGTTGTTGATCTGCTCACACAGTCTTGACGGCTTCGCCCGGTTTTGCCAATTGCCTTTGATTGAAACTCACACCTCTTTTCCTTATCCTGATTCAACAGTTCAATAACAGCGCTCGCTGAATGTCCATCGGTTCATTTCTTCTTCTCGTTCTGGGCGGCGGCGTTGCCGGGACAATTGGCGCAATGCTTGGTCTCGGCGGCGGCGTGTTCCTGACGCCGTTCCTTCTCTTCGTGTTCGGCCTGCCGATGCATCAGGCAATCGCCACCAGTATTCTCGCCGTTATAGCAACCTCCAGTGCCGGGGCCGCCATGAACATGGAGCGGCAAACGGTCAACATCCGGCTCGGCATGGTGCTTGAGATTGCCACGGTGACGGGGGCGATTTTCGGCGGCATCACGGCAAATCTCTTGAGCGGAGACGTGCTCTCACACATTTTCGCCACACTTCTCCTTGTGGTTGCCTTCACGATGATCTGGCGGCTCAAACATTCGAGCGACACAGCTCCCGCAGTTACCGATGGTGCCTTTGCTGCTGCTTACAAAGACGAAGCAACGGGGGCGATGATCCCCTACTCCGCAAAACGAATTCCTGCTGTTCTCGTCGTCTCGTTGATCGCGGGCAATATCTCAGGACTTCTTGGTGTCGGCGGCGGAATATTCAAGGTCCCCGCGATGCACCTGATCTCCGGCATCCCGATGAAAGCCGCGACCGCCACCAGCAATTTCATGATTGGCGTCACTGCCGCCGCGAGCGCATTCGTTTACTTTGCTCATGGACATTTGAATCCTTTTGTCGTCGCTCCCGCCGTGCTGGGCGTGCTCGGCGGATCGTTTCTCGGCGTAAAAGTGAACCGACACATCAAGGGATCGTTTCTCACCTGGATTTTTGCCGGCGTCCTGCTCGTCGTCGCCGTGCGCATGTTCTGGAAATGAACGGCATGACCAACCCTTCACCCATACTGCCAGATCGACCGTCCCGGGAACACGCCGTTGAGCGCTGGGTCGGCCGCGTCCTGCGCTTTGGCGTATTGGGCAGCGCCGGGTTGATCGTCACCGGCCTGCTCGTCGCCTGGTACTCTGCCGGCACGCTTCAGATCCCGCGCGAGAACCCGCCCCCCGGCGAAGTTCTCAGGAATCTGTTGAGCGGTACTCTCGACGCTGTCACGCTCATATTCGCGGGCCTGCTCCTGCTGATGCTGACACCGCTCATACGCGTGCTCACAGCGGCAATCGGATTTGCAGCAGAACGAGACAAGAGGTTTGTTGCCGTCGCTCTTGTGGTCTTTGCGATGTTGCTCGGGGAGTTCCTGTTTTCACTTCACTGAAGCACCACGATGTAGTGCCTTTCACAATGCGGGGATGTCATGATTCTTTCCGACAAGAGGATTCTCGAAGAGGTGAAAAGCGGTTCGATCGTCATCAAGCCGTTTCATAGGAAGCATCTTGGATCGAACAGTTACGATGTACACCTCGGCGAGTGGATGGCGATGTACAAGGAAGAGATTCTCGACTGCAGGAAGCACAACAAGGTGCAGCACTTCCGCATCCCGCGTGAGGGGATGATGCTTGTGCCGAGCATGCTCTATCTCGGCGTGACAAAGGAGTACACCGAAACCCACAAGCACGTCCCCTTTCTCGAAGGAAAAAGCAGTATCGGCCGCCTGGGCATTGACATCCACGCAACCGCCGGCAAGGGGGACGTCGGATTCTGCAATACCTGGACGCTCGAGATTTCCGTCCGCCATCCCGTCAAGATCTACGCGGGGATGCCCATCGGGCAGCTGATTTATTTCGAGATCTCCGGCGAAGTGGAGTTTGCATACAGCAGGAAGCCGGGCGCAAAATACAATAAGCGCACGATCAAACCCGTCGAATCCATGATGTGGAAGAATTTCAAATAGACACCGCGCATGCTCAGTGCACCGCCTGCACACATCTGCAGGATCAACCAGGGAGACACATGACATTTATAGAGAAACTTCAGAAGGCACAACGGAAGAACAAATCCCTCCTCTGCGTCGGCCTGGACACCGACCCGGCGAAGCTCCCTCCGCATCTTGGAAAAAGTGCGGCTGCGGTGTTGAAATTTAACCGTGAGATTATCGAGGCCACGGGCGATCTTGTCTGCGCATTCAAGTTGAATCTGGCATTCTATGAGGCCCTCGGCGAAAAAGGATGGCGCGTGATTCGCGAGACGCTCGCCGCCGTACCAAAATCGGTCATCACGATCGGCGACGGCAAGCGCGGGGACATCGGCAATACCGCGGAACGCTACGCGAGCGCACTTTTCGATGAGCTGGAATTTGACGCAGCAACGGTAAACCCCTATCTCGGCTTCGACTCGGTGGAACCGTTCATCCGCTCTGAAGCACACGGTGCCTTTGTCCTGGCGCTGACGTCGAACAAGGGTTCGAACGATTTCCAGCGCCTCACGATTCATGGACGCCCGTTGTACGAGAAGATCGTCCAGGCGACACTGAAGTGGGATACACACCACAACATTGGTCTCGTCGTCGGCGCGACGCACCCGGCCGAGCTGAAACCGATCCGCGACCTCGCCCCGGCGATGCCCATCCTCATCCCGGGTATCGGCTCCCAGGGGGGAGATCTGGAATCCGCAGTCCGGTTTGGATGCAACAAGAACGGCCTTCTCGCGGTGATTAACGCAAGCCGCAGTGTCCTCTACGCGTCGAAGGGAAAAGATTTCGCCAAAGCCGCCCGGGCTGAGGCGCAACAACTCCGCACACAAATGCAGCAATTCCGCACACAGTATTTCTCCTGAGCCCCCGCGGCCGGAGCGATCCGGCCGCGCTGCTCCTCCGCTTCACAGACGCTCATCGTGGGAAAACTCACGCTCAATATTCCTGAGCGGTTCCTGCGCCATATCTGGAACTGCCAGTACCTCGATCCGCTTGCCCTGAAAACATCCGACAACCGTGTCGTCCGGGTGCTCGAAGCCGGATCGCTGAACTCCGACGGCGGACCGGACTTTCGTGATGCCGTTATCCGGATCGGCGGCACAACATACCGCGGCGACGTGGAGTTTCACAAAACCCTTGCGGATTGGCGACTTCACAGACACTCGGAAGATCCCGGATACAACCGGGTGATTCTCCATGTCGTCTTCGAGCGCGGATCCGATTCCGCCACAACCCGATCGCACAGCGGCCGGACGATACCCGTTCTCCTGCTCGAGCCTTTCCTTTCCGAATCGATCCGTCTGCTGTGGCACAAGACAATTCAGGACGAACATCGCATGCTAAGAAGAACAATTCGCTGTGCCGGATTCAACAGCACGGTCGATGCAACGCTCGTGATCACGTGGATCCGGAGGCTTGCCGTCGAACGCCTGGAGCTGAAACTCCGCCGCCTCGACGAACGGCTGAGGGAGCTGGCTCATATTCATCTCCTCGAAGTGCATGACCACACCGGGGACATCCCGCCGTGGCGAATCCAGGGTGATCCCGATGATCTTCCCCCTCCCTTTCGGGAATTGAAAACCACACACCTTGCCGCACGTGAATTCTGGGATCAACTTCTGTACGAAGGTCTGATGGAATGCCTCGGCTACAGCAAGAACCGCGAGCCGTTTCTCAGGCTTGCCCGGGCCGTAACGCTCCGGGTCATCCGGGATCACGAACTCGAAAAGGATGAGTTGTCGCTGCAGGCGGTTCTCTTTGGAGCGGGCGGGCTCTTGCCAAAGATGAAGGATCTTCATGAAAAGGAATCACGCGAGTTTGTCCGGGACCTGACGCACCGATGGAGGGAGTTCAAACCGCACTACAGGGCTTCCGTCTTGCACGCGGCAGACTGGCAGTTTTTTCCAACGCGTCCGGCGAATTTCCCGACGCACCGGCTTGCTGCAGCCACCCCGTTGATTCGCTTCATACTGTCAGCCGATCTGTTTCGCGGAATCGTTGAGAAGATAAAATCCGACAACCCCCAGGGCCGTTCTCTGCATGAGGTCAGGAGCCTGTTCCGACTTGAGCCGTTGCAGTACTGGACACGTCACACCCATTTCGACCGGGTGTGCTCACGGTCCGTACACCCGCTCGGAGCCGAACGGATTGACATCGCGATTGCAAATGTCGTTGTTCCTCTCGTCCTGCTGTACGCGCGCATCTTCAGGGACCGCGTCGCACGTGAACGAACGCTGCAGTTGTTTGAGTCAATGCCTCCGGCAGCAGAGAATTCGATTACACGTTTTATGGCTGGTCAGTTGGTGCAGGATCGCCTTGGGAAGACCTCGGTGAGTACGCAACAGGGGGTAATACAACTCTACAAATATTATTGCAGCGAGGAGCGTTGCGCGGAGTGCGACATTGGCGTGACCATTGCAGGTGCTTTGAGCGATGCGCCATAGGATCACCCATTCCGGATGCCGGGGTCAGGTCTTCTGCTGTTTCTTTTTGGCCGCCGGGAACAAGACGTTGTTGAGGATGAGGCGGTAGCCGGGGGAGTTCTTGTGAAGAGAGAGATCGGTCGGCGGATCGCCCACGGCGTGCTGGTAGTCTTCCGGATCGTGACCGCCAAACCATGTGAACGTGCCTCTTCCGAAATTGCCGTGGATGTATTTGACTTCATCCGTTCCCTCCCGTTGCGCCAGCAGGGTAACCGTTCGTTTGATGAGATCCTTCTTGAACGCAGTTGTTTGCCCCATGAATCCTTTCACAATCGATACATGGTTTTGCGTCAACATGGACGGAACGGGATCGTACTTTGCCGAAAATTCAAAGAGCGTAAAATAGTCCGTGTTTGGATCCCGGATGGGGGGCGGGTCGCTCGGTGGAATATCGATGTCGGAATACTCGTACCGCATCGGGTTCATGTCGAGTGTAAAGTTCTCGAACACAAGCGTCTTGCTGAAGTCCAGTTTTTTTTGTGCGTTCGGATCGGGGGGGTCCCCGTCGAACATCACGTCGCAGATATCAACCCCCTCTGCCGCGAGCGCAATGTCATAGCTGTCCGTCGCCGAGCACATGGCGAACATGAATCCCCCGTTGCCGACGAATTCCTTGATGGAGCGCGCAACGGCCTTCTTTTCTTCCGACACCTTCTTATATCCCAGCCGCTTTGCTTCCTTTTCATACAACAATTGTTGATCGATGTACCATTGGGCGTACCTGTAGTTTGCGTAGAATTTCCCGTACTGCCCCGTGAAATCCTCGTGGTGCAGGTGCAGCCAGTCGTACTCGGCCAGTTTGCCCGACAACACTTCTTCATCCCACACCTTTGTGTACGGGATCTCGGCGTATTCGAGCGCCAGGGTCACGGCGTCATCCCAGGGTTTGAAGTTCGGGGGAACGTAGACGGCGATCTTCGGCGCCTTCTCGAGACGAACGACATCCATGTTGTTGTCTTCCCTCTGCACCTCCGCATCGATCGACGCCGCCTCAGATGCGTTTTCCGGCTCGAACAACACGCCGCGAATTCTGCATTCACGCGCGAGCACATCGCTGTAGTCTGCCATGAACGAACCGCCGCGGTAGTTCAGAAGCCAGTCCACCTCGCCGTTGTGCTGAAGGACCCAGAATGCAATGCCGTAGGCTTTCAGGTGATCGGTCTGCTTCAGATCCATCGGGATGAGCAGCTTCGATTGTGCCTGCGACGTCACGATTCCCGTCGTCAGCATGAGGACGGTGAACGCGAGTCGCAGGACGTGGTTTGAGAACTTCAATCTCATGCGTTGTGTGCCCGGTCAGATTGAATCGCCGCGAAGAAAGCGGATGCGTTTGCGCGCTTCCTCCACGTAGAGGGACGTTGGATAGTTTGCCAGAACTTCCTCGTACGACTCGATCGCTTTCTTCTTGTCCTGCAGTTTTGATTCATACACTTCGGCGACGCGCATTTGCGCCCGGTCACGGAGAACGCTCGTCGGCATGTCGTTGATCACTCTGCGGAACATGACGAGTGCATCGTTCACCTTGTCGAGGAGCAACTCCATCTCCGCGCTGCGCATCGCCGCGTCGTCCGCAAGCGTGGAGGCGGGATAGTGTTCGAGAACCGACTGGAACCGGCCGAGCGCTTCAGAGTATTTTCGTTGGCGCACGAGCAGTTCCGCAGCCGCAAATTCTGTGAGTGCCTGCGGGCCGGCGCTCTTGTTTTCCTGGATAAAATACAGCAGCTGTAACGCGTCGTTGGCCAGGTCGTTGGTAATATTCGCGCTGATGTGCTGAAGCGAAGCACAGCATGAATCAAACCGCGCCTCGAAGTAATCGAGCTCGGCCAGCCGGAAGAGAATTTGGTCGCGGTACTGATCCGGCGCACCCCTCACAAGTCCGCTGTATTCCTTGCGGGCTTTCGCGAGATCGTTTCTTGCGATGTCTACCTCGGCAAGACTCAGTGTCGCTTCGTACACGAGGGTTGCGCTGAACGGCATGGTCCGAATCCTGTCAAACGCGGCGGCGGCACCATTGAGATCGAAGAACCGCTGGAAGCGAATGACGCCGATCCTGTAGAGCGCCTGCATGGCGGTCTCGCTGTTGGGCTGATCCTTGATGAGCGATTCATACAGTGCCAGCGATCCCTGGAATGTCGGTTGGGTTTCTGAAACGACCGCCCCGCGCTGATCGGAAACGGGCTGTTGTGCGACACGCTGCGCGAGGGTATCGTTCAGGGCGCTCAACTCCTCAATTGCCCGCGCATATCCGTACCTCGCATACATGAGAATGTTAAGAGGCGCCTTCCCTTCAATAACCTCTCTAAACGCTTTTGCGGCTGTAAGATATGCGTGCTCCTGTGCCGCCCGCTGTGCGAACTGATAAATCTCGAGTCCGTTTGCTTTCGTCAACCGATCGATGACCTGATATTCTCCAAGCGCCGCGTCAAATTGTTTTCCCTCCATGTACAGCCACGCAAGGACGGAGTGCGTCGGCACGTCGTTGGGTGTCCGCACCGCTTCCGCCTTGAACACGGCCAGCGCCGCAATCCTCCCGTCTTCGTGTCCGGTGAAACCGGACAGCCGCGACTGGATGTACGTCACCTGCTGAGGATTCGTCCGGAGGATCTTTACAAACTCCAGGGTCGCTGCATCGTATTGGTGAAGCGCTCCGTAGAGTGTGGCAAGGTCTTCCATGAAAAGGCTTTGATTCGCTGCGGCAACACGCCCCATCTTGTAGACATCAATGGCCCTGTCGTACTGCCGATGCTCAATCAGTTGAGAGGCGATTAATCGGTACAGGTTGGCGTTCTTTGGGTCCTTTCGAAGCACCACCTGCCAGACCGAATCAGCGGTCTGTGGCTGTCCCGACAAATCGTACAGGCCGCCCAGAATGGACAGAAGATTTTCGTCTGATGGATTCACCCGAAGCTGTTGACGGACAAGATCGATCGCCTTGTCGTATTGCTTCAGTTCCGTGTAGCCGCGCCGCAATCCCTCCAGCACAACAAAGTTTTGAGGTGACGATTCAAGCAGTGATTCATACACAGTAACAGCGCGATCCCATTCGCCGGCCTGCTCGAAGCTCTGGGCAAGTCTCAGCTTCGCAACGACATCCGTCTGCTGGGCAACGGCGCATGACGCACACACAACGAGCGCGAACGCACAGCCATATGCGTATGCGCGCAGCGTTTGTCCGTCGATATGAAGTCCGGAAATTTTCATTGCCCTTCGTACATCAACTTATCAAAAAACGCCGCCGTAATCAATGAAACGCCCCTCCTCCTCTTTGAACACATGAGATGATGCCAGATGTTCCGCGCCGCGGACTTCGGTTGATTTGCCCTGCTATTTTGCTTACCTTTTTTCTACATCATGGGTGCTTGCCAGAACATCGCGATCCTTGGCTCAACGGGCTCGATTGGTACCAGCAGCCTCGAGGTGATCAGGAATTTTCCGGACCGCTTCCGGGCAACGTACCTTACAACGAACCGCAACATTGAGTTACTGCAGCAGCAGATTGCTCAGTTTCGGCCGAAGGGTGTTGTCGTCCTCGACGAGCGCAGCGCTGCCGAGCTCCGCTCGCGCCTGGATGGTTCCGTGGAGATACTCTCCGGTGCATCGGGGCTTGAGAACGTTGTCACGCGGGATGATGTCGACACCGTCATCAGCTCGCTTGTAGGCTTCGCGGGACTCAAGCCGACGATTGCCGCCATCCGGCATAAAAAACGGATTGCCCTGGCGAACAAAGAGACGCTTGTGGTCGCCGGCGGCTTCATCACCTCTCTCGTCCGCGAATACGGTGTCGAGCTCCTGCCTGTCGACAGCGAGCACAGCGCGATTTTCCAGTGCCTTGTCGGCGAGGACCGGTCGAACGTCGCCAAGCTGCTTCTGACCGCATCGGGGGGGCCCTTTCTGAACATTCCTTCGGAGTCTTTTGCTTCGCTGACCGTTGAAGCCGCTCTCAATCATCCGAAGTGGAAGATGGGGAACAAAATCACGATCGATTCGTCGACGTTGATGAACAAGGGACTGGAAGTGATCGAAGCCCGCTGGCTGTTCGGACTCGGCGGTGACCGGATTCATGTCGTCATTCATCCGCAGTCCATCATCCATTCAATGGTTGAATTTGTCGACGGCTCCGTGAAAGCGCAGCTCGGTATTCCCGACATGAAGATCCCAATCCAATATGCGCTCACCTATCCCGAGCGTTGGCCGATGAACGGCTCACGGGTGGATTTCCCGGAACTTCAGTCGATGACATTTTTCAAGCCGGACCGGGACAAGTTCCGCTGCCTCGGGCTTGCCTACGATGCGCTCGCCTTGGGGGGCACGGCACCGGCGGTCCTCAATGCCGCCAACGAGGTTGCCGTTCACTCGTTCCTGAACCGGGGAATCTCATTTGACAAGATCCCGACTGTCATTGAGCGGGCTTTGGCGCTTCACAAAACACGCACAAATCCTGATATCGACGATATCATTGAAGCCGATCGCGAGACGCGGGCTTTCGTTGGAACTCTTTTGAATTGATAACGGTAGTATAGAGGGGCCCCGGCCGGGGTTTCCGGCTGTCGTTCACGACTATTTGAGACCTCGATGGATTTCTTTCCGACACTTTTCTACTTCCTTGTTGTCATCGGCATCCTTGTGCTTGTACACGAGCTTGGCCATTTCCTCGCGGCGAAATTTTTCGGCATGCGTGTCGATCGCTTCAGCATAGGGTTCCCTCCGCGAGCGTTCGGAAAAAAAATCGGCGACACAGACTATTGCGTTTCCTGGATCCCCATCGGCGGTTATGTGAAGATCGCCGGCATGGTGGATGAGAGTTTCGATACGGAATTTCTGAATGAGGACCCGAAGCCCTGGGAGTTTCGCGCCAAACCGATCTGGCAGCGCCTGATCGTGATTTGCGCCGGCGTGATCATGAACATTCTTCTCGCCGTCGTCATCTTTTGGGGCATCATCATCTATCAGGGCAAAACCGTGAAGCCGGTGACGCAGATCGACCATGTCACGGCTGAGAGTCCGGCTGCCAAGGCTGGTTTTCTCGCCGGCGATATCGTCGTCAGCGTGAATGGTGAGTCGGTCACCTACTGGGAAGATGTGGAGAATCTCTTATACTCCGACGCTCTTTCCGGGAACCTCGTCGTCCAGCTTACAAGGGGCGGCGAACCGACCACGTTGAAGATCGGCAGGCCTCTGACTTCAGAAATTCTTGAAAACGGACTCGGGCTTTACCCGGCGGGAATTGTCGCTCTTGTTGGAAGCGTCGAATCGGGAAAGCCGGCAGACCAGGCCGGACTCAAGGCGGGCGACATCATTCTTGAGATGGGAGATCAGAAAGTTTCCTTCCACTCTCTGCCTGAAATCGTGAAGCGTTACGCTGGCAAGGGAATCACCCTGAAGTGGAAGCGCGACGGAGAGATGAAAGAGGCCCAAATTGTTCCGACTGCGGAAGGAAAAATCGGCGTCGGCTTTACGCCTCTTTACAACGGTCCGCACGCAAATATTCACTATTCTCCTCTTGCTGCCCTGCCGGAAGGAATCAGGGATGCCTGGAACATGAGTTGGATGAATTTGAAGAGCATTTACCAGATTTTCGTCGGGCGTGTCTCGCTTTCCAAGTCGGTCGCCGGTCCGATCATGATCGCCAAGATGGCAACCCGATCCGCAGAAACCGGCATCATTAATTTCCTCGGGTTCATGGCTCTCCTGAGCATGAACCTTGCCATCCTCAACCTCTTTCCCTTTCCCGCCCTCGACGGCGGACATGCGATGTTCCTCATCTACGAAGGAATCTTCAGGCGCGAGATACCTGCGAAAGTCAAGATCGCGTTCCAACAGGTCGGCTTCGTGCTTTTGCTTGTTTTTATGGCCTTCGTTCTGTATAATGACATCATTCGTTTTTGACCTCTCTCTGTGTGACTTTGCGCACTCCTATTGAGTCTCAAGTTTTCTAGTTTCTGGCAAACTGTCTTATTCCAAAAGGAGGGATTCCTATGAAAAAACTCTTGTTGGCATGTGGGGAGAGTTTCTTGCGCATCGGCGCGGTCGTCGTAATAATCGCTCTTGCGTTCATCTTCACTCCCTCCTCCTATTCCCAAACAACTTATAGTCTCTCGTTCGAGGGACTCCCGAGCGGCACGGTCGACCTCACGCAATATATCGGCCTTGACAGAAAGCTGAAGACAAACGTCGCCGGACAGGTTCTTCATATCTCCGTGGCTCCGCCGCTGACGAAGACTCAGAAAGTCCGGCTCAGCATTGCCGTTTCGGGATCCGGGTCCACCGTGACAGAGTGCAATCTCAATCCGATTGCCACGGCGACCACGGTCGCCTTTGATATCTCCGGAGCCGGCCGCGATCTCGGTGCTTCCGATTTCACAGGCAACTCGGGAATCGGCGTACAAACGTCCGATACGAAACAGTCGTGCATCGACGCTCTCGCCGACAAGATGACACAGGGTGTCGCTGCGATTCCCGCGGGTATTTACACAATCGCTGCCACTCTGAACGATGCCAACACGGGAGCCATCCTCGGATCGACAACGTATCCGATTGTCATCCTCGGCCAATCCACGAACGAGGCGACCCTGAACCTCACGTCGCCGACAAACGGAGAGCAGGTCACCCAGTCGGCCAGCGTGATTTTCCAGTTCGAGAACTCCATTGGCGGGCGTCTGCTCGTGTTCGAACACTCCACCCTCAGCCAGTCTCCCGACGATGCAACGGCGGATCTGAACTCACCGTTGAAAATGGTCGATGTGACATTCGACAGCAAACACACGGGAAGCAATCAGGTCAACGCTGTGAATCCCGGTGTCGCACTTCGTCCCTGGACGGCGGGCAAGAAATATTCTTGGTACTTCCTTGGTACGTTCGGTAACTCGAGCGCCGCCGCATCGGGAAGTGCTGTTACGAAGAAGAGTCCCATCTGGTCGTTCACTGTTGTTTCGAGCGACCCGCTGTATGCCCGGCTTGTCGATGCACTTTCGGGCGCGCCTGAACCGGTTGGCTCTTCATATCAGAATCTGGCGAGCTCCGGATACCTGTTGAACCTCTCGAGTACATTTTACCTCCAGGAAGGAGATAACGCTTCCCCGAAGCCGATCCAGCTTCAGGATGTGTTGACGTTCCTGAGAAGCCTTGCGGGCAAAAATGTCCAGATCAGGGCTGGGCTTGTCACTCAATAACTTCTTGGATGGAGGATTCTCCGATGAAACGATCATTCACACTTGTCATTATCGTTATTGTCGCGGCTTTGCTTGCTGCTCCGGCGTGGAACTTCCAGGACAAGAAGCCGATCGCGGCCTACATCATGAAGGTCGTGAATAACGTTGAGCGGCGGACCGGTTCGACCCAGGGTTGGTCGAAGGCCGTGCTGCTCTCCGAGCTGAAGGCGGGCTACGAGGTGCGCACACAAGAGAAGTCGTTTGCGATGATCAAGTTCGCAGACGAATCAAAAGTCTCTGTGCGCGAGAAGTCGATCATTACGATCTCCGGCGAAGTCTCCGGAGGGAAAATTCTTAACCGCGATGTCTACATCGAGCGGGGCAGAACTTCGTTCGAGGTGAAGAAGCAGGAAACAGAACAGTTTCGGTTTACCTCCCCGATTTCCGTTGCATCCATTCGCGGAACCGAGGGCGGGACAGGCTTCGATCCGGGCCTCGGACAGGCCGATATCACGATCATCACCGGAATTGCAGAGTTTTCGCACACCTCCAGCGGCTGCAAAGTGGATGTTACGCCTGGCATGACCGGGCGGGTCGATCGGGGTGGCGGTTGCAAGGTCGACACTGCGTCGCACAACGAGCTCAACAATAACAATCCACATTCAAACGTGAACCAGGGTGTCGTCGACTCGACACAGCAGGGCGGCAACAATAATCAGCCCCCGCCAGGTTCATCGACAAAGTTCACACTGACGCTGCCCACAGGTGCCACGTTGACCTCCGGCGTTCAGGCTCAGCTCAACGTTGCCCTGTCGAATCCTCCCGTGGAGATTCAGCAGGTCACACTCTTCTACAGAAATCAGGGCGATCCTTCGTATAAGCAGCTCCAGATGACGGTGAAGGAACTCACAGCCACGGGCACGGTTCCCGCCAGCGACATTCATGCAGGAACAGCGAAGAAGTTCGAGTATTACTTCTCCATGCGCGGTTCGAATGGAACAACCTACACGTTCCCGGACACGAATCCCGATTCGTCTCCCTACATCCTGCCGGTGAAACCGAAGGTTGTCTATCTCAAGATTCCGGTGACGACACCAACTGGAGAACAACGGTACCTGCAGATCTCCTACGAGGAGTAATCCTGCCGTACCGCTGCGGTATTGAGATTCTCGACGTTGCTCTTACAACAAGGACGGCAGGTGAAGAGCCTGCCGTCCCTGTTTCAATTCACTTTGTCAATTCGCCTTTCCTTTTCTCATTCTAACATCACGGAGACCCCTCATGAATCGCGCCCTTGCTTCCCTTGCGACCGTTCTCTGCCTTCTGTGCGTGGCGTTCCTGGCTGCCGAGGCACAGGTGAGTTCTGTCGTACTGCGTGTGAACGCGCCGGTTGTGAGTCAGAACCAGCCCCTGCCAATCAGCGTCGACTTCACGCCGAGCGGCACCGTCGAACGCGTCTTACTGCGGTACCGCGGATTCGGCGAATCCGAATATCACCAGCAGGAAATGCTGCTGGCGGGCAACTCGGCGTCGCTCACAATTGGCGGACAGTACGTGCTCCCTCCTTACATTGAATACTACGTGATCGTTCAAACATCCGGGGGACACACCGAGACGTACCCGATTGAAAACGCCGAGTCAACTCCGCTGAAGGCGACCATCAAGCCCGTAGATCCGAAATCCCTCGAAGTGCGGCTGCTGAGTCCCGAGCAGGGGGAGACAATTGCAAGCGAAGACCTCGTGATTGCCGTGTCTCTGTACTATGCGTCAGAAAACGTCGACAGGAAGGCGACAAAGCTGTTCCTCAACGGCATTGACGTGACGCCGCAAGCCCTTTTCTCCGACGATGTGATCCTCTACTCACCCGCGAACTTTCCACGCCCCCTGAGCCTCGGCGTGCAGTTTCTCCGCGTCGATCTGTATGATACAAAGGGCGCTCTCTATCATTCCGTTGAGTCGAACTTCAACCTTTCAACGGCTGCGGCCATTGCAGCGCGCGAATCGCGCTTGAAATTCGGCATCGACGGACAACTGGAATACAGGAACGAAAACGTCCAGTCAACACAAAACACATTTGCTCGCGGCCAGGTGCGCGCCCTCGGGTCGCTTGGCTCGTCGTTCAATTTCGGATCCAACATCTTCCTGACGAACGAAGAGAAAACCGATCGTCAGCCCCAGGACCGTTTCTCGGCGTTTGCTGATGCCGATTTCCTCAAAGTCCAGGTGGGTGATGCGTTCCCGAAGTTTCCAACGAACATTGTGAGCGGCAAGCGCGTGCGTGGGGTTTCAGCCAATCTCTTCCTGAAGTTCTTCAACGTCGACTTTGCGTACGGCCAGACAATGCGCAGCATCGAGGGCATTGCGCTTCGGGATACAACGTTCAAAGATTCCACCGCCCTGCTCTCACGGCCTTCAAACTCAATTCTGAAATCGGGTCTTACCTACTCGCTGTTCCAGGCTGGCACGTACACACGCAACTTCTTTGCCATCCGCCCGAGTTTTGGCTCCGGAGAGAATTTCCAGTTTGGTCTGACATACATGAATTCGAAAGACGATATCTCGTCCATCCGGTATGGTCTCACGCCGCAGCAAAACCTCGTCGCAGGATCCGATCTGCTGATCGCCTTTGACGACCAGCGCTTCAGACTGGAAGGACAGGCAGAGGTGAGTTTGACAAACACCGATATTACAAGCGGTTCGTTCACGCAGGCGGATTACGATCTCATGGCGGGCAAGAACGACCCAACACTCACAGCGCAACAACGCAGCGATCGCCAGAAAAGCGCTGATGATCTGAAGAAGATCGCCGACGCCGCCAGCAAGTTCATGACGATCAACCAGTATTTGTTCCCCATCAACCCTGTGGGGCACGGGCTCCCGGGCGTCGCGTACGACGGCATGCTGACGATGAATTATTTCAACAACTTTATCCGTGCACAGTATTATCAGCGCGGTAACGCGTACCAGTCGTTCGGAAACGAATTCCTGCAGGCCGACATCAAGGGGCTTTCGCTCTCCGATCGCATCCGCATGTTCCAGAACAGGGCGCTCCTCAGCCTCTCCTATGAACAGCGCCAGGACAACACCGCGCAAACAAAGGTCGCCACCACGACGTATGGAAACATGAACGGGTCCCTCACGGTGTTTCCATCAAACACGCTCCCCTCGTTTACCGTCGGGTATGGAATCCTTTCGCGCAAGAGCGATGCCAGCCTTGTCGACTCCCTGCAGCGGTTCTATGCTGCGGACGACAAGACAAACCGCATCTCGTTCCAGCTGAACTACGATTTCAATGCTGGCGCGCGCCACAACCTGTCGCTCGGCATGAGCCTGTCGGACAAGACGGACAACCTGCCGGTCGGTCTCAACCGGGGTGAGCAGAAGAACAACAGTTACTTCGGCTCGCTGACGTCAAACTTCCAGTTCCCGTTGCAGACAACGCTCTCGTTCAACACAAACCTGAGCTCGAACGCCGACCTGACCAATCCGAACCTTGCACTGCTACCGATGATTGAGTTCAAGCTGACCTCGTACGGTCTGAATGCGCAATACAGGCTGTTGGAGGACAAGATGCGGATCACGGCGGGGATCAACACGACAACCGGCGACCTGAACAGGACGCTCATGCAGGGCGCCGTGGACTACACGGTCACCGCCAATCACACGCTGGCGTTGCAGTACGACTACATCCAGAACTCGGGGTTGAAAGACGACAACGTGATGAGTCTCGTCTATCGATTTAACTTCTGAACCTGATTCCGGAAGGGCGACCATGGCCTCACCTTCGTTTAAGAAGAGCATCCTCCCAATTCTCATAAAAGCGGGAATCGGACTGGGGATCGGCATCCTTGTCGCCCTCATCCGCCTCTGGGACCCCGGCTTCATTCAGAACGTCGACCACCTCACGACGGACTACCGCTATCAGCAGCGTTACGATCGCCAGAAGGACAGCTCGGAACGGTTCGATCGCAATCGCGCCAACGTCATCATCGTTGGAATCAAGGACAAGGACCTTTCCGCTCTTCCCGAGACGTTTCCCTTTCCGCGATCCTATTATGCCCACGTGATTGAAAATCTCGAACACGCCGGCGTCCTCGCTGTGGTGCTTGACGTGACGTTTGATTCCAAGCGCGATAGCGCGACCGACGCCGAGTTCGAGGGTGTGCTTGAAAAGTACAACAACATCGTGCTTGCAGCGAAAGCGGAAGAGTCCACGGGGGGCGGAAAATATACGTTGAGCACCATCAACCGCTCGTACGGCAACTACTTCTATAAACCCGGCCGGCGCGTAGGCCTCTCCAACATCCCGGGGAAAGACCGGGACGATGTCGCCCGCCGATACTACCCCATGCTCGCAGTCGGCAATTTTCTCACGCCCACACTCGGATTTGCAGCGCTCAACGTTGCGTTCCATCTTCCCGACACGGCCATCGCCGATGTCCGCCCGCCGAATCTTGTTCTCGGCGACCGCGTGATCCCCACGATCGACGGCCGGTCGTTCATGCTCAACTATTACGGCCCGAGCGAATCATTCCGGTACCTTTCGTTCACCGAGGTCATCGACGATTCGACGTTCAAGACAAAAGAAGAACTCGAGGTCGGCGCCGATATCAATCAATTTGATCTCGACGATGAAGTCCGCGCCGCGCTGAAGGACAAGATCGTTATCATCGGATCGGCCATGCCCGAAGAGCGCGACTTCCACACGATCCCGCTCATGAACCCCGATGGTACGTACCTGATGTTCGGGGTAGAGATCCACGCAACGGCAATCCAGAACGTCCTCGATCAAAGTTACATCCGCCGGGCCGACCCGACGCTTGAACTTGGACTGATTATCTTTCTCGCTCTCGTGTCGTTCCTTGTCATCCTTCGCGTCCGGCAAATCAAGGCCCGCTTTGTTGTCCTCCTCGAGTTGGCGTCACTCTTGATTGCAGCGCTCTTCATCGTTGCCGTCTTCGAAATAGCGGTCCGCTCCTTTATGAACGACAGCACGCTTGTGAACATTGTCTACCCGAGCCTGGCTGTTGTCCTCGCGTATCTTGGAGCCGCGGTTTATCAATATCTCGCCGAGCGCCAGCAAAAAGCGCTGATCAAGAATGTGTTCAGCAAGTACATCAGCGCGGCGGTTGTCAATGAACTCGTCGCGAATCCGGAAAAGGCGAAGCTCGGTGGTGACCGCCGCGAGCTGACCGTCTTCTTCTCGGATATCGCCGGCTTCACAACCATCTCGGAACAATTCTACACGCGCCCCGAAGGTCTTGTGGAGTTGCTGAACGAGTACCTGGACGAGATGACGGGGATCGTCCTGAAGCACGAAGGAACGCTCGATAAGTACGAGGGGGATGCCATCATGGCGTTCTGGGGAGCCCCGATTGCTCAGAAAGACCACGCTCTCCGCACCTGCCTCGCATCGCTTGAAATGCAGCAGCGTCTTGCAGCGCTGCGCCCGAAGTGGAAGAAGGAAGGGCGTCCCGCTCTCGAGGTGCGCATCGGCATTAACACCGGCACGATGATCGTCGGCAATATGGGGGGACGCGACCGGTTCGATTACACGGTCATCGGCGACAGTGTGAACCTCGCCTCACGCCTTGAAGGAGCAAACAAGCAGTACGGATCCAATGTGATGATCAGCGACATGACCTACCACCACGTCAAAGGCCAGGTGCTGGTCCGCGAGCTCGACCTGATCCAGGTCAAGGGGAAAACCGAGCCGGTCAAGGTCTGGGAGCTTCTCGGAAAGGCGGACATGGAATTGACCGAGGACCAGAAGCAGTCGCTTGAAATCTATCACGAGGGGCTACGACTTTACCGCGCCCGGAACTGGCAGGAGGCGATTGCGTATTTCCAGCAGGCAAAGCAGCTTGACCCGGCTTGCCGTGTTGCCGACATTTACGAGCAGCGCGCGAATCTCTACCAGCTTAATCCGCCCCCCGCGGATTGGTCCGGCGTCTTTGTGATGACAACAAAATAACCGTTTACTGTCAGGATCTGCATTCAAAAGCCGGAAGTGGTTCTGTTCCGGCTTTCTCTTTTTCCATGGACATTCTCAACCAACTCTCTCCCCGCCGCTTTCGAGCCGTCGACGACCTGATCGCTTTCATTTCGATCTATGACGACGCCCGACGCACGCGCGGGTATCGGCTCCTGCTTCGTTCCCACGCAAAACAAATCCGGAACGCCGTCTGTGTCGAGGGCGGCTGCGGCCTGGGAATCTTCGCGGCCGAGCTGGCGCGACTGGGAGCTCGCAAAGTTTATGCTGTAGAACAAAACCCCCTTCTTGCCGACCTGGCTGCACAACGGATCGCGAAGCTCCCGGCGCATCTTGCGCGCCGCATCGAACTCGTGAATCTCCCGCTGCAACGCTTCAAACCTGCAGAGCGCGTGCATGTGCTCGTCCATGAGTTCTTCGGACAGTTGCTGTACGACGAAGACCTTTGGGTGCTCGATCGCCTCCGGTTCAAACCCGATTTGGTGCTCCCTGACGGCGGAGAACTTCGCGCGGGGACACTCTCCTCCACGCTGTACAGAGATCGATTCGTAACACCGGCAGTGATTGAGAAGCTTGATGGAGCTCTTGTTTCCGGCCTGTTTGAGGGAGAATCAAGAGACCTGCGTGAGTCTGTGTTGCGGTGGAGTTTCGGAAAGGGATTGGTGCACCTGCGACACAACCTGAGCCGCCATCGGGGCGACCTGGTCTGCATGGGACTTGTTGTAACTCACAACGGAAAGCGCGTGTGTGAGGCGGGCGAACACGGGAATTGGTCGTACGTGTGGACGAAACGGAGCGGAAATGAACTGAGCTTTCGATTCAGGAAGGCCCCCGGCGGCGAAGGAATGGACTGCTTCTTCGGCTGGCGGCG